>CAZPZP010000453.1:0-4249 GCA_964591025.1 uncultured Chthonomonadaceae bacterium | reverse complement strand
TACTCATACACATCAAGAAATTTTTGAGCGACTATTCGGCAAAAATCGGACAAGCCAATTTCTCTTGGGAAGCCCTTCCTGTAGCAACTGATTTGGACGCTTTCGACTGGACAAACGAAGGAAATGTATTGAGCGTAAGACCTCAATTGACCGAGCCTGAGCGCGACCATTATCTGGCAGAGTTTATGACCAGACTGGAGCAATACTGTGGCAAGTGAAACCGCGACGATCAATGCCGAGGACGGGACACCCTCTCTTCCGCGTTTAAGTTATTTTCCCAGTGGTATAGAAGCAGACCTCGAAAGACTATTCGACTTGGCGAATCGCTATCAGGATGAGCATGAACGCCTTTCTGAAAAAATCGCGTTACTGCGCCTTTCAATATTTAGTCAAGCACTTTTCATCTGGTTGTTCGTAGTCTTCTCTTATGTTTTGCCAAAGGTTTTGTTCACTGCATCCGTTTTCAAACAAAGCCAGAGCCTCTACTTTCTGTTCGTATTTCTTGGTGGCGTCTTACTCGGTTCTCGTTTTGTCTCTACACACTTGCGAATGGACAATAAAAAATCGTGCCAAAAAGACGATTGAGAATCAGTTAGGGCGAATTGTTGAATACTTGTAGGGAAATCGAACCAGTCTCTATAAAGCAGGGCGGCACTTCTCCTATCGCTCAAACGGCATACCGTATGCGATTGTCACGGTTTGGCATCTACAGCAGTAAGGAATCGTAGCGTTCTTTCTCATTGACCCGCCCTGCGTGAAACGGCTATAATCGTCTTAACGTAAAGAGGGTTATGAGAGGGGAACAGCAGAGATGGCGGCACTGACGCTAACAGAAGAGGGCTATCGCGACAAAGTTTTGGGCGCGTGGATGGGCAAAAGCATCGGCGTGACACTCGGCGCACCGATGCGCGGCATGAAAATTCCCGGACGCCAAAACTTTTACAATCCCGTTCCCGGACAACCCGCAAGCAGTATTGCCCTCGATTTTTCGATGGTTTGGCTCGACGCAATGGAGACGGCGGGGGCGGACATTCTGTCTGAAGACCTCGCCGTGGCATGGCTCGAACATCTCGACTATTCGCACGACGAATACGGCTATGCCGCCCTTAATCTGCGGCGCGGCTTGCCTCCTCCCGCGTCCGGCTCCTATTCCAACTGGTTCAAACATTCCACAGGCGGGGCAATGCGTGCCGATTTTTGGGCATTGATCGCTCCCGGCTCCCCTCAAACCGCCGCCGCCTACGCCTATTACGATACCGCACTCGACCACAGCGAAGAGGGACAATGGGCGGCAATGTTCCTTGCGGCAGTCGGCAGTGCGGCGTTCTTTCTCACCGATCCGCTTACGCTGATCACGATTGGTTTGGCGATGATCCCGCGCACCTGCCGCACCGCTCGCGGCGTCAAAGCAGGACTCGCGGCGGCACATAGAGGCGGGGCGTGGCTTGAAGCCCGTGAGAGTGTCTTAAAGGAAGTTGGCAGCGACAATTATACCGATGTCGCGCAAAATCTCGGCTTCGTCGCTGTCGGCTTGTTCTATGGCAATGACTTCGGCTCGTCGCTGTGCGCGGGTGTCAATTGCGGCTTGGATGCGGAGTTTGTCGGCGGCGCACTCGGAGCGATACAGGGCATTCAGCGCGGGCGTTCCGGTCTTCCCGACGACTGGACGCGCCCCATTGCCGACTTGCTTCTGCCCGGCGGCGGTGTCCGTGATTTCGACGCGCCGACCAATCTCGTCGAAGCCGCAGATCGCACCGTCATCTTGGGCAAATCCGTTGTCGCGGCAAAAATTCCCGATGTGGAAATCCTCGCGGCGGGTACAACTCTTTCACCGGCACTCACCTTTGCTGCCGAACTGGAAACCGAACCCTCCGCTGACACGGAACAGACAGCAACGCCCCCAACTTCCCCCGAACCCGAAGGCGTTATGTTGTCACCGGAGACATTGCCGCCGCTCTTCGATGACGCTCCAAGCGCACAACCCTCAGAAGAATCGGGCGAAACCCTTGCGCCTCCTCCTCCGCTTTTCGACGATCTGCCCGCACAAACTCCGACCATAGACTTCACAAAACCGGCTCCGATAGCCCAAGATATTCCGATAACTGCCCCCAAAGCGTCTGCGATACCAAACGATGCCGCGCCGTCTATGACCTCCACGCCGCAGCCTGTTGCCGAACCCGCCGCTGATGACGCGCCAACCGTTGAAACACCGCCGAACGCGATGGGATTTGCGCCGCAGCCCGTCAGTACCGAAGAGACCGTTCCTACTGTGCAGGGCGAAACCGCAGTCAATCCTACCGGCGGAATGCCTCGCGTCACTGCACCCGACCTTTCGAGTGCGATTGCATGGGCAGACAGCACGCTCGTTAAGCCGCTTCTCATCACCCCGCCGAACGCCATGATAGCGCAAGCGGGCATCTTCAATGTTTTGGTGGATACGGGAGATGCTCCCGCCATCGCCTATGGAGTCCCGAAAACCCTCGCGTTCACACTCCAAAATCCGGGGGCGGAAGCCTTTGCTGGGCGCGTGGCGTTGCTGGTTCCGTCAGGTTGGCAGGTGATGGTTCCGCAGAACTTCGGCACGAAACAGTATATTGCGGCGAACACGGGCATTTTGCGCGTGGATTTCACAGTTTTGTGTCCCGAAGGCGCGGGGCGGATTGACATCGCCAACGCCGTCACTTTGCGCCTCACGCCCGAAAACGGCAATGCGCCCAGTGAAGCGGAGTTCGCGCTGATGGGAGCGTCGTGCTGGTGGTGCGTGGGATCGTTTGCCAATTTCGATGGCGAAGGCTTTGACCGCTCGTATCCGCCGGAAGAACGCCCCAACCTCACAGAATCGTACTTCAATCGGCTGTCGCAAACGGTGCGGTGGGAAAAGCGAACCTTCCCCGAATCGTCGCTTAATCTCGAAACGCTCTTCAAGCAGGCGTCGGGCGTATGTTATGGGCAGACGATACTCCGCAGTCCAACCTCGCGCTCTGCCCGCATCGTCGTCAACACCAACAGCGGCGTGAAACTCTGGTTCAACGGGCAGATGATATTGCGGCGGTTCCAGCGCGAACCGTTCCGTCCCGTATTGGGCAGCGGAAACTGGGCAGTAGACGTGATGTTGAACGCGGGCGATAATCCCGTGATGGTGAAATGGGTGCGCGGCGCGGAACCGTTCCAGTTCAGCCTGACTGTGGCGGATCGATATGGGCGCGGCTTGCCGGAAATCGGAAATACTTCGTGGTGATTTTCAGAGGGGAGAGGGCAAATGGGTTTTGTGAAAGCGTTGGACGTGGAGAGTTTGCCGCCCGGACGCGGAACCGTACTCGTTCTCAATCGCAGCGAGTACGCCGTTTTTAATGTCGGTGGGAACTATTATTGCATAGACAATGCTTGCCCGCACCGTGACGGACCGCTTGGTGAAGGCGATTTGGAAGGCGAAACGGTCTATTGTCCATGGCACTTCTGGGAGTTCAACGTCACAACGGGCAAGGGGCAGTATCCCGGCTGTGATCTCCGCGTTTATCCCTGCAAAATCGAAGGCGACTCCCTCCTGATAGAACTGCCGGACTGAGGCGAAAATACTCTGCAAATTTTTCTTTTGCAGACCCTTGCATAAACAAGGTTTCTGTGCGATAATAGGTTATCTATCCGACGATGAAGTTTTGATTGAACCTTCGATCTACCGCGTCCTTGAACCGACCCGTTTCCGTTCGCTCGCTGTGCGTCTCCCAGGCTCGTCTTGAACTCCTAACGTTCGTGCAGATGGTGAAGATATAACAGGCTTCATCCGCTATTGGTATCACGCAAACTCAACCTTGCAAGGATACTACGTTACTTTCCCGTGAGGGGAAGAAGAAAATAAGGAGCCATACACTCATGGCAACACGAATCTATGTGGGCGGACTGCCCTATTCGGCAACCGAGTCGGACTTGGAAACATTGTTCGGCGCACACGGTACAGTGACATCTGCTGACGTTATCACCGACAAGTACACAGGGCAAGCCAAAGGCTTCGGCTTTGTCGAAATGTCCAACGACGCTGAGACCCAAGCGGCTATCCGCGCTCTCAACGGCACTCAAATGGGCGGACGCTCACTGACTGTCAACGAAGCCAAGCCCCGCGAAGAGCGATCTAGCGGCGGCGGCGGTGGTGGCTACGGTGGCGGCGGCGGCGGCGGAAGTCGCGGCGGCGGCGGCGGCGGCGGAAGTCGCGGCGGCAGCAGTGGCGGTGGCGGCGGCAATCGCTGGTAATCGC
>CAZPZP010000452.1:0-4250 GCA_964591025.1 uncultured Chthonomonadaceae bacterium | reverse complement strand
CGCCTTCCTCGCCTTCCTCGCCTTCCTCGCCTTCCTCGCCTTCCTCGCCTTCCTCGCCTTCCTCAGTTACTCTGGAAAGGCACAACCCGATTTGGTGATAGTACCATGTCGAACCGAGGAATCAAATCCATGATGATGGCAGAGTTGACAGCATCTCCTATACCCCAACGCAATGAAAAGCACATAACTTGGCTTTGTCGCATAACGTGTGGCATTTCCGGTTTCGTGTTACCGACCTCCCTTGCCAACTCACGCAGTTTTTCTGAATTGAAAGCCACTTTTGCGCCGATTCTTCTCGTATCTCAAGTGACAACTCTAATCTTCATCTTTGAATTTGTTCTCGCGCTCCTCCTGATCCTGCCGCCAGTTCGACCCATCTCACTACAGAGCGAATTCTCAGCAATCTTAACGAAGTTAATGCTGTCGTTTCGCTTCTGCTCACAAGACCTCTTTTTGAGGCAATTCCGAATGGAGAAACAACCATGAAAGTTGTACACGCAGCAGCGTCTGCTGCATTTGCTTTACTGTGCCTCAGCACTTCTCTTGGTGCTCATGCTCAAGGCTCTTGGGCATTAGGCAACTATTCGATCATTTCGGGAACGACGACAGAGACCGTTACTCCTGCTGGTGCTGGTGGAACTGCCATTTATGTTATCAGTGGTGGCGGGGGTGGATTTTGTGAAGCAGCTCTTTATGGAGCTTCGCCGGGTTCCCGTGCTTACGCATCCGCCAATTTCCAAGTAAATCTTTCTTGGGGCGGAACAGGAAGTCCTACTATAAATGCTCGCGTTCGTGGAAAAGCCAGACTAACGGGAAATGTTACCATGCAGAGTACAACGACGGGGACGGCTGTTTCCAACTCATTGGTTGTAGGATTCGATGAAGGCGATAGTACCAGCACTGCTAACCCGTTCGATGCGACCTATTACTCTGCGACATATCTATTCGGCACCAGCCCTACAACTATCTCTTTTGGCAATGTTGCAAGAGTACTCGGACAATCTTATGGCGGAGCCTCCTCCAAGTTCCTGTTTGAATTGAATGCTCCTTGACGAAAAATGCTCATAGACAATTCATGCACAAAGCGTACACGCTTTGGCTTGTGTCGCGGTCTGTAGCGTCGAAAGCCCTCTGCCTTGTGTTAAAGACCGCACTTTTGTTATGGAGAAATACTCATGCAATTCCATAAAACGACATTCTTTTATGGCAAATACAGCAAAATGGCGACGATTGCATTTTGCTGTATCGCTGGATCGATCAATCCTTGTGCAGCGCAGAAACCCGCTGCCACTCCGGCGTTTCTCAAGCAGACTTTCCGTGCCGACGCTGAAAAAAGGACATTCGCGGAACTCACTGTTCTGCTTCGAGAAAAGTTCCGAGTCAGCATCATGACGGACGGCGAACCCAAGCGCGAAAATGCCACTCTGGAATTCGACGGCAATCTGAAAACGGCACTTGACAAAATCGCCGACGCCTTCGATTATACATGGACGACCAAAAGCGGCATCGTCTTGATGAACAAGCGATTCAAGAGCAAAGGCGAACAACCGCAGGTCAATCTGCCGGAAATGCGGCAAATGACCAAAGAGATTGTGGACGTGTTCCGTAGCGTGCCGTTCAATACCGACCCGAAGCAGTGGCCCTTGATGCTTCAGAATCTGGCGCAGTCATTCACCCCTGAGCAAGCCCAAATGCTCCTCGACGGACAGACGCTTCAAGGGTCTCAACTTGCTGCTCCACAGTTGAATCTGCTGACGCAAGCCATCTATACCGCCACCTTCGCACAGCCCTTGCCTATTTGGGAAACCCTGTTCTTTCAACTCGAAGGCGTTCCCAACTCTTATCTGCTGGCAAAGGTGCGAAGCGAACAGAGTGAAAGCGATGTGCCACAGCCGCCCTTCGATCTATTTTACATGACGCGGGACAAGAACGGTAAAGCACGCTCGGAAACCCTCGCGTTTTCCTTTGCTCCCAAAGAGGAAAAGCCATGAAATTCTCACGAATTCTCACGGGGCAGAATCTGCTGCTTCTCATGCTGCCCGCCTGTTTGCTGCTTCCCGTTACCGTACTGGCTCAGGACAAGGCGAAATCGCAGGTCGCCGAGCGTCTGCAAACCAAAGTCTCCGTCACTTTGGGAACGGTCACACTGCCCGCAGTACTGGATACACTTTCCAAGCAAACCGGACTGACCATTGAAGCGGAACCCTTTCTGCGAGAGCGTAAAGTCGTCATACAACTCGACGGTGTCACGGCGCGTACCGCCCTCGATGCGCTTGCGGAACTCCACGATTGGACATGGCGCGATATGGACGCAAATCGCGTGCTGATAATGCGCCGCAGAGTGCGGCTTCCTGCGGAGGCTGCCGCGTTGCCGCGTCGCATCCAATCCATCATTCCCAAAGATATTCGCACGTTTTTGGAAATTTCTTTGCCGAGCGATGACCTGCGCCGGTACGTCAGTCCGATACCAACCTTTGACCGAATCGATGCCAAAGATCGCGTCAGCCAACGCACGTTTGCCCTTGTCGGTGAGGCACGAAATTTGCTTGCGGCTTCTCTCAAGCCAGAAAACCTCGATGGCGAACCGATTCGTTGGAAGGCATTGTCAGCTTCACAGAAAGAGCGGCTGCTCACTTCGGTTGTTTTTGCCGCCCTCTGGCACACCTCTTTCGACCTCCTGCACAGCGACCTGCCGCCCTATGCCGCCAATCCAGCAAGTGCCTCGCTGCAAGTGGAAGGCGGAACGACCCTGCATATCAGAACAATCGTCAACGACGGCAAAACACGAAGCACAATGGGCTTTGGCACGCAGGTGAACATCTTGGGTGGAACGGAGGTAAAACCATGAACGAGCGATTCCGCGTTATTCGACGACAGCTTACTCCCTGCTTCTTTCCTGCATTGCTTGTCGCGTTTTCCTTGACGGGACGCATGGCATCCCCGCAG
This sequence comes from uncultured Chthonomonadaceae bacterium, assembly GCA_964591025.1. Taxonomy (GTDB): domain Bacteria; phylum Armatimonadota; class Chthonomonadetes; order Chthonomonadales; family Chthonomonadaceae; genus CAZPZP01. The sequence continues at coordinate 1,304 of CAZPZP010000452.1, read as the reverse complement.
GATCAGGCATCGCCGAAAGCGTCCTCTGCCAGTGGTCTCGCCGATACTGCATGGGCGAAGTTTCGCGGCAATGCCCGCAATACAGGCTTGAGCAAAAGCAGAGCGACAGCCGCCGCAGAACCGTGGATGCGGGAAGTGCCGATTGAGGGGATGTTTCACTCCCCAGCTCTGGGTGAAGACGGAACACTCTATATTGGAGCAGATACACTTTGCGCTTTGGACGGAAACACGGGCAAGAAAAAGTGGGAATTCAACACGGGTATTCCTTTTTCTGGCAGTATCGTCATTGGACTCAATGGCTTGCTCTACATGGGAAACTACAATTCTATTTATGCCATTGAGAGCAAGACCGGCAAAAAACGATGGAAAGTTGATGCGGAAGACAGCAATGCCAATCCCACAGTGGGAGCAGACGGTACACTTTACATTGGGGGCGGGGTTGACAAACACCTGCTAGCACTGGACGGGAATACAGGCAAACGCAAGTGGACGTTTCCTACCAAGCGGTACATTTATTCCGCTCCTGCTCTTGGTCTCGATGGCACTGTTTATACCGCCTCGGATAAAGTATATGCCCTCCATTCTGCCGATGGCAAGGTCAAGTGGAGTTTTGGCATAGACGGACATGATATCAGCAGTTCGCCTGTACTGGATAATGCAGGAACGCTTTACATCGGAACCATGGCACGCGATGCAGGAACGATCATTGCACTGGATGGTACGACGGGCGAACTGAAATGGAAATTTGTCACCAAGAAATATGTACAAGGATCGCCCGCTCTCGGAGCAGATGGGACACTTTATGCGGGATGCGGCGATGGGTTTGTCTATGCCCTTGACAGTGCGACAGGAACGCAAAAGTGGGCATTCAAGACAGGAGGGAGTGTTATTTCTTCTCCTGCTATTGGAGCTGATGGCACGGTCTATGTCGGCTCATACGACAAGAAGTTCTATGCCCTCGACGGGAAAACAGGCGCAAAGAAATGGGAGTATGAAACAGGCGGCAATGTGTTTTGTTCGCCTGTGCTTGGAAGCAACGGTCTGGTGTATTTTACGGCTTCCGGCGGCAAAATCTACGCACTGCGGCAAGAGGATGGCAGAGCCGCACCGCCTCTGCTTGAGAGGGAGTAGGGAACAGATGACAAAGAGGAGGGAGAACAATCCCAATCTGAACAACAAAGAATCAAAGGACACAAAGAGAAATGCAATAATTCATTGTCCGACGCGCCCCTTGAACGCTCGAACAACACTCTCGGCATCTTCCGGCACAAACCCGACCATATCCATCACGCAATCGAAGGGTT
>CAZPZP010000451.1:0-4256 GCA_964591025.1 uncultured Chthonomonadaceae bacterium | reverse complement strand
TTCTGCCCGAATGTATATGGAAGATTACGATGGCGAAATGTTTCACCATCACGAGGGTTGGGTTTTGGACGATGGAACCCAAGTCGAGAATCTGCCGAGTTCGCCCGCAGGATGCGCGGGCGGCGGGGCGGGCAACAGTCAAGCGGAAAAGCCCTGGATCATTTTCTTTCAGCCGTACATGAAAAATCGGCAGATCGGATTTTGCCCGTCCGACTCTACGCCGAAATCGCGCTTTCTGGCAACCGACATTTTCCAATACAACGGCGGTATTGAAACGACGGATCAAACTCCGCCCGAAAATTCTGAGCAAGCGATAGCCGAACGGGAAGGGCTCAATATCCAAAGCTACCTGCTCAACTCGATTTTCACCCATAAATCCTGCCGATACGCAACGGAAGGCGTTCTTTCCGGCTTTGCGACGGATGCCGCAATGGCGTCTTTGCCCGATCCGAATATCATCATGTTCTCGCCCCGCAACTCGGAAGCGATGAATGCGCCTGACAACGGTGAATACGGCAGTATTAATCAGGACGATTACGATACATGGACAGGCGAGGCGGCTTTGGTACGGTGGGGCGAAGGGCGATATGGCGATCAAGGCTGGATCAAATTCAATCGCCACCAACAAGGTGGTAACTATATCTATGCGGACGGTCATGCTAAGTTTCTACGGTGGGGCAAAGCCCGCTTAGACCAATTCCCCGATCACGTCGTCCGCTTTCCGCTCGCAAACCCGCCCGGCTAAAAAACAAGGAACCACAGGGGACACAGGGACAGGGGGAAACACACCCAAACCACAGAGACACAGAGGAAGCACAGAGAGTCCATGATGGATTCTCTGTGCTTTTTATTCTCACAAGCGTTTTGATTAGTGCCGATTTATTTTTCGTGATTTTTCCGCAACATTGCAGGATAAAAGAGTATTCAAGCCGAAATAAATCATAAAACAGCAGTTATGTTGTATAGGAAAGGTTTCCTCCCCATGCTTTCACGTCTTGTGCAAAAAATCGCGCTGTGTGCTGTGCTTGTCTGTCTGTTTGCCTCGTGTACTCCAAATGTTCTAGCTCAGTCGCCAAAAACAATGAAAATTTCGATACAATGGGCTGATAACACCCCGCGCCGATTACTGGTTGTGCGAGGAACAAATCTTCAGTTTAGGGGCAATCTGTCAGCCGATGCTGGCGAGGTCGTAGTTTCAATCAAAATGGGAGACGTTGTTGTTGCTTCAGGTACGTTTTCTGAGCAGTGGCAGTTGGAATGGGATACTACCAAAGTTAAGGAAGGCATCAAGTTCGTTTGGGTCTATATGGGAAGAAAAAATCAGGTTCCTGCTCCTGTTGCAAAGTATAATGCCGATTTTGTCGGTGTCAATCCTTTTACCGTGTCAGCGGTTCAAGTTGAGGGACAGCCTGGAAAAGTGCAACTAAGGTTTACTCGTGACTCGTCTTTTGCTGTTGTGCGTTATCGCATTCTTTTGGATAATGACGAGAAGGAGATCGTTGTTGATGGCAGTAAAGATACCGCGATTATAGATTTGAGTTCTGCCATACCCGGTTTGCGCCGTCTGAGAACTACAGCCGAATTGGACACTTTTCATATCCCTCTTGATGATGTAACCGTAACATTGCCACATCAAATTGATGTTGAGACTGTTGACAGCGAAAAGACTTCTACCAGTAAGCAAATTGCACTTCAATTACGCCCAAAAGACGAGACAATTTATACAGAATTCGAGGGATATTTGAATGGCAAATCCATCGGAATTACGAAAATGTCCGATGGTATTCCGTTAACTCTCAGATTGAAAACAGAAGCACTCCGAACTGGAACCTATCAACTCTATCTGCGAGCCGTTACTGCCGATAAACGTATTTTTCTAACCCCGCGTTCCTCGATGGCTATTGTGAACGATTTTACATCCGAAAATCCCAAGCGGGAAAAAGAAAGGGAACAAGGCGAGAAGCAAACTTCGCAATCTGTACATATACCTACAGCGGATACTGTTGAAATTCCCATCGAATGCTTAGCCGGACGCATTGCAATTACAGAAAAAACAACAGTGAGGCTGACTGGAAAGTTCGAAAATCAACAAAACAACTGTGCATTGTCGCTTTTGATCGGAAAGGAGAAGCACCCGATAACACAAAACAGCGGTACGTTTCGTTTTGTTCTCATTGCAGACAAGCTGAACAAAGGAGAAAATCTCGTCAAAGTTCGGGTGGATCGCCCTAACGGAACCGGGCAAATCGTTGCTCAGGCGTATATTGTTGTCTACTCTAAGCCGCCTGTTCGCCTTGTCACTCCCACAACAGAAAAAGATTGGGTCAAGCCTTTTGTTTTGTCATTGGAAGCACAGTCAGATTTTCAGCCTAAATCTGCACAGTTTTACAAAGGGACAGAACGTCTGCTGATCAACTTCTCAGGAATCGCTGTAGAATGGGACGTGACAAAGGAGAGCGTCAAAGATTTCTCCCTGTGGGCAGAAGTCGAATCTGAAACAGGCGAACGATACCAGATAAACCCTGTCATTGTCACTGTCCCGCAAAGAGTGCGGCTTGCTACTTCGTCAAAACCTTTAGAAGTAACGCCTAAAGCAAGAACCCTACAAGTTGACGTAAAATTCATTGAGGGACTTAATCCGAAAAGCGTAGAATTTCTGTTAGATGGAAAGTCCGTTGAGATTCTGAAAAAACCTCCGTTTGACCGAACCAACATAGTTGTTGCACAGATTCCGAGCGGTCAGTATCGCCTTTCTGTTCAGGTCGAAGATGAAAATGGCGCAAAGTATAAAAGTGACGCGGCAGAAATCACGATCAAGAACATTGCGATTGACAGGCAGAAAGTTGCAGATGCCAAACTCCTCAGAGCGCAAGAAGGAGAAAATGAGCGCATCACCAAAGAGTGGGATAAATTTCAGTTGGCAGGATTGCGTCGTCGTATCGTTGGACAGATTCCCTCGCAATTCAGGCGCGGTACAGGAACCATCGGGAGAGCCAACGGGCTTTCGGTATTGGTCGTCACGACAACAATCAACGGAATTCCTGTGGAACAGCGGCACTATGGAAAACCCCTCATAGTCGAATGTTTCATTCGAGAAGGCGAGGGCAGAATATCTCTCCAGGCGAGGGGAGATGGCTATGCTCAAGATTCGGTACAGCAAGCAGCATTTGTGATGAAGCGTCTTGTTGAGAAGAAGGGCTACACTCAAGACTGGTCAAGGGTAGATATTACGATTGATTATAGTGACGCAGCAGAGAAAATCGGAGGCAATTCGGCAGGTATTGCTAATACGACCGCAATGATGTCGATGGTGCTTGGATTGCCTATAGACAATTCCGTCGCTATGACGGGAGCCATCGCACCTGATGGAAGTGTTCTGCCGGTCGGCGGCATTATCTTCAAAGCAAATTCTGCTCTGTCCGATCCGAAAATCAAAACACTGATTTTGCCGAACCATCCCGCCAACGATCAAGAATTAGATATTTTGTATCGTATCAAGCCAGAACTGTTTTCAAGCAAACGTATTATTTTCGTGAGCCATATCGAAGAGGTTTTGAGACAAGCACTGATCGGCTATGATGAAGAAAAACTCCGCTATGCCGAAGGCAAATTGATCAGCGCAATGAACTCTTTTGTGAGTGGGGATGATGCTGTTGCGCTCTCGGACTTGCGAACGGCACTCAAGTTTACACCGGAAAATCATACGTTGCGAATTTGGATTTCGGCGATAGAAGACGCCAAAGCGAGCCGAGAAAAGTCCAAGGAAAAATAATAGGGCAAAGTTTAGTCGTGACAAGGCAATCATTGATGGCTTTAAATCCTATCGGGATATTCCGATTGCATCTTCGATCAATTTTGGGCGCGTTAACTATACCCTTTGGGCAAGTGGACGCCTCACGGAAAATGTAGAACCAGATGGAATTCAGAGCGGTTGGAAAAGCAGAGACATTGAGCCACCGTTCGATCTCTCGTCTTGAAAAGGAGAAACGTGATGAAACATCATCTTAACATTGGTGGCGTTGATCGCCATCGTCTCTGGCATTTTACTGGGATTATCGCAAGGTGCAACACTTGCAGAAACCAGACAGTGCCCTCTCACAGAGAATCCGGTTACTTGTCCCCCTGGTCAAACCTTTTCCGATCCTTTTGCAGGTTACGCCTGTGGAATGAACACACGGACAGGCAAATGTCGTCAATACCATATGTTCAACATTTACTGTAACGGCGTTTTCCAAGACACTTCACTCGTGCTTTTT
>CAZPZP010000450.1:0-4269 GCA_964591025.1 uncultured Chthonomonadaceae bacterium | reverse complement strand
TGTCAGCGCAGGAACGCTTCGGGCAGTCCGGCGTCCACGGGAATTGTCTGCCCTGTCGTGTTGTGCAGGGAAGGCGAAACGAGAAGGTACGCGGCTTCGGCGATGTCTGCGGGCGTCACCTTTTTCTTGAGCAAGGTGCGTTCCGCATAAAAACCGGCGAGTTTGCCGCGCAGTTCGTCTGTTGTTTCGCTCTCGTCGAAGGCGATATTGTACTTGGCGAGCGATGAGGTCACGCGGTCACGCGGGAATTGCAGCGAACCTTCGACAACACTCGCTGGAGCAACGCCGTTGACGCGAATTTTGGGTGCGTACTCAACGGCGAGTTCACGGACGAGATGGTTCACTGCCGCTTTGCTCGTGTCATAGGCGAAACTGCCGCGCTTCGAGACTACGCCGTTCGCACTGCTAATCAGCACGATGCTGCCTTCGGAGTTTTGCGCTTGCATGATTTTTGCGGCTTCATCGGCGGCGATATACGATGCCAGCAAGTTCACATCGAACGTCTTGCGCCATTGATCATCGGTGATGCGCCCCGTAGAATCAGGCGAAAAGATCACTGCCGCCACGCTCACCAAAATATCCACGCCCCCGTATTGGCGTGCGACCCGTTCCAGCATCTCCCGCACGCTGTCCCGATTTGTGGCGTCTACGGTTTCAGCAGTCGCTGTCTCTTTGCCGAACGCGCTCCGAATCGCCTCTGCTGTCTCCTCCGCGAGTTCCGGTTTGATGTCGGCGGCAACTATGTGCGCCCCCTCTTTTGCTAATCGCTCCGCAACCGATTTGCCAATTCCGGGACTGGCTCCCAAGACAACGGCGACTTTGCGCGACAGTGACTTTTCGGCGGGCATTCGCTTGAGTTTTGCCTCTTCCAAAAGCCAGTATTCGATCCCGAACGATTCGGACAACGGCAGTGCCACATAATTATCAAGGGCATTAGGGCGTTGCGCGTTCGGCGTGAATTGGGCGATATACGGCTCCAGCAGTTCGATATTGGTATCGTTGGTTCCGTTGCCGCAGGAAGTCGCGCCCTCCATGACATGAATTGCGTTCGTATAGAATTCGCCTGTGATTCGCGCTTCCGGCTTGCTGCGCCCGAAACTGAACATTCCCACACCGGGAATCAAAACAACCGTTGGATTGGGCGAACGCAAGGCAGGGCTATCGTCTCTTTTGTTCTGCTCATAATATTGGATATAGTCGGCGCGATAGGCGGGGAACGCCGCTTTGATCGCCGTAAGCAGGGCGTTGGCGTCGCCGTTTGCCGCGTCCCATTCGACATACAACGGGCGAACCTTGGTGCGAACAAAGTGATCGGGGCAGGAGGTTCCTTGATAGGCAAGGGCTTTGGCACGCTCGCTGTTGACAAACCGCAAAACGTCTTTGCCGCCCTCGAAATGCCCGATGACAGAGCCGACTTCGCCGCGAATCACGGGCATGGCGGCAGAAACAAGGGCGTCGCGGTCAGGGCGCAGAGCGAATTTTTGCCCGCCGAAAGTCTTGTCGCCCTTTGCTTCGACCTGCTTGAGAATAAACTGCCCGATAGCGTCAATGACTTCGAGGGTTTTGCGGTAAGATTCGTAGTGGGTATTGCCCCAAGTGAATATGCCGTGGGAACCGAGAATGATTCCGTCAATGCCGGGATTGTCGCGAACCGCTTGTTCCAGCCACAATCCCAACTCAAAGCCGGGACGTTTCCAAGGCAGCCAGACAAGTTTCAAGCCCATTTCGCGCTCGATTTCGCCGAGAAGTTCAGGACCGTTCGCACACGCCGCCAATGCAATCGCCCAGTCGGGATGCAGGTGATCGACGTGCGGAAACGGAATAAAGCCATGCAGCGGCGTATCAATAGAAGCGGCGCGGGGATTGTTGTTGAAGGTTCCATGCGGGAAGAGAGCAGGCATTGCGTCCTCTTCGTGGACGCCTTTGTAGCGGGCTTTGAGGGCGTTGAGTTTGTCCATATAAAGGGAAGCCAAGCCGTCGCGCTTCATTGTTCCGAGATCGCCACCGCTGCCCTTGACCCAGAGAACGGTGACGGGTTCGCCGGTGATTGGATCGGTTTCGGTCACTTTCGAGGAGGTATTGCCGCCTCCAAAATTGGTCAAGCGTTTGTCACTGCCGAGCAGATTGGAGCGATAACGCAGAATTTCGGCGTCGTCCATGCCGACAACGGCGTTTTCGTCCCACAAGTCTTCGAGGTATTTCAGTTCCATGTCCGTCCTTCATTGGGTGGAGGTAATGGGAGAGAAATCTCTCCCTCGATCAATTGTACCCGCCCGATGCAAAATCGAGGAGGACTACTTAGCTCCTGAAAACATTGACTCCGACTGACATTGAGGTCATAATAAAAAATCTGCTGGCGCACAATGGAAGCGCGGAGGATAAAGATCACAACGGTACACGCAGAACTGATAGGCAATAAGGCGTTGCTTTCCTGCATTGATTTAGAACGTCTCGTAGAGTTGGCGCGACGAAGTGAACCCGTTGCGTTGCAGACTTACGAGGAAGAGATACCGACACTCGGCATTATGAAACTTGCGGAGCAAAGCGGGGCGTTCGATTGGCTGGCAGACGAAGAAGACCTCTACACTATGGAAGATTTGAAGGTGCGTTACTGAGAATTGGGGGAACTCTCTGCGGCGTTGCTACAAACGGCGGATGAAAAATTGCGCTATGCTCTGGAACTTTAGCACAGGGAAATTGATAGCAATGGGACTTGCGCGGCTCATTTGACCGAGAGTGAGCGAGACGATTGAATTTTGGAGGAGAATGCCATGTTTACCCATATCTTGATTGCGTCCGACGGTTCGGAACACGCGATGCGTGCCGCCAAATATGCAGCGGAACTCAGCAAAAAGTTCGATGCGAAACTGACCTTGATTACCGTTCTCGACCCACCCGCCGTGCTGCCCGCCAACGTCATGGAGATGTGGGCTGCGGTGGATATTACTCCGATGATGGAAGTGGCAGAAAAAATGCAGGACGCCATCGAAAAAGCGACTCAGAATGTTCTGACGCAGGCGGGCATTACCGATTTTGAGTGTGTGCGCGAGGTCGGGCATCCGGTGGATATGATCATCGCTGTCACAGCACGGCAGTCTGTAGACTTGATCGTTTTGGGAAGTCGGGGCTTGGGCGGACTGCAATCGTTCCTGCTTGGGAGCGTTTCAGACCGTGTACTGCATCATGCCCACTGCCCCGTTCTGGTTGTCAGATAAAAGTCTGCCCCGGACACTTCAGCGCGATTCGGCGTAAATCTCGTCCAAAGCAACAGGGCGATTCTGCGCCGCGCTCCGGTCTATCGCGTAGCACACTTCATGGGTGCGTGCTGCGTCTTCGAGGTTGACAAACGATTCGATATTGTTGAGAACACATTCGGCAAAGTGCGTGATCTGCCCGTCGAATGGGTGATGTGCCACATCGCCGCTGTCGGGGCGAATGGTCGGCACAGTGACCCAATCTGTCGCCCCGACGAAGAATTCCGGCGCATACAAACGATTGTCACGGATTGTGCCTTTGGTTCCCAATAAGTCCACATTGAACTGATAGGGCGCGACAATATCGAACGAAGTGGAGACTTTGCCGATGGTTCCGCCCGCAAATTTTACGATGGCGACGACATTGGTATCATACTCATAATCGGGGTTGCCTTTGTTGCTATAGGCACTGACTTCGACAACCTCATCACGCACAAATTGGCGCAAGGCGTCTACCGCGTGACAGCCCGCCGACAGAAACGCCGATCCCGCGATCTCCTTTTTGACGTTCCAACGATATTGTGCATACTGCGCCCCGATGTTGTGCCAATAGTCCACTTCGGCATAAGAGAGGGAACCGAGCGCGTCCGCATCGAGCATCTTGTTGATCCACTGAAACTGCGGGTTCCAACGAAGAACAAAACCGACGACGGTTTTGACGCCCGCACTTTTCACCGCCTCGCACATCGCTTTGAGACTCGCCGGGTCGTTGGAAGCTGCTTTTTCGATGAGCAGATGCTTGCCCGCCTGTGCCGCTTGAATGGTTTCGGCGGGATGCTGATTCGGCTGCGTACACAGCGAAACGGCGGAAACGGCGGGATCGCGCAGCATTTCGGCATAATCGGTATAGATTCTGGCGTCGGTCAAGCCCAACTCGCGGGCTTTGTTCGCAGCGTTTTCATGGGAACGACTGCACAGTGCCGTCACTTTGGTCTGCGGGCATTTCTCGAACGCCTTAATATGTTCGCCCGCAACCCAACCGATGCCATGAATCCCCACTCCAATCGTCTCCATG
>CAZPZP010000449.1:0-4273 GCA_964591025.1 uncultured Chthonomonadaceae bacterium | reverse complement strand
TGCAAGAAGTCGGGTACAAGAACGTACCCGACTCAAAAGCAGCCGTCCTACGGACAAAATTCCCTCTCCCTATCGAGTGCGAAGCACGGCACGGCGGAACGAGACCTGCACGAAGAATTTATTCTGCCTGACCCTTGCAAGAGGTCTAATATCGTTTCCCGTCTCCTTACGGTCTCCATTTATGCGGCTTTGGACAGGGTGAGTTTGGGCGCGTCTCACGTTTGGGTTTGGCGGGACGGGGGCGGCAGGGAATGTGTGATATAATGGGAGTGAGAGGAGAAATTCTCTTTTCACTTCACATAAGGAACAACCGATCCTGTCATCGGAATCTGCCTGTAAATATCATCAATGCTGGCAGCAACTCGCCGCTATCTTGAGTTTTGGCGGGCATTTGCCCCTTGCTTCTGTTGTTGCCGAGATACGCGAAGCAGACACTTGGCAAAGATTGAGGGAGCGGTATAAACAAGCCCGTCGCGCCTGATACCTTCGCGCAAGTCCTTATCGATGTCCGAAGTATCATTGAGTTCAATGGCAATCTATAGGGCGAACAGTTCCAGAAACTCGACGAACAAAACCGTGGTGAGGTTCTTGAAGAGGCGATTTTTGTTTTGGTCGGGCGGATTGCCAAACAAAGACACGTATGATATACTGAGAAAAGAGGAAAACCCATGCGTCTATGGCTATTGCCTAATTCAGACTGCGTACCAATATGGGTTTGGAGACTGATTGCGCCGAAAAATGACGAGGAATACAACGATGAGAATCGCAGCGATAGGATTCGTGCTTTTGGGATTGAGTTCGGTCAATGTGATGGCTGAGGAGACGAAAGCCGCCCCAAAACAGATGATTGTCCGAATGCCGATCATCTGCAAAGGGTGCGAAGGCGGTATTCGATATGCACTTAAACTGGCTCCGGGCGTGACCAAAGCCGATGTAAGTTTTGCCAAGCAACAGGCACTCATCACTTACGATAAAAAAGAACCCAAAGAGCGCGATATCAAAGCCGTTCTCAAAAAAGGCGGCTACAAGTTTAAGAAATTGGAGAAGCGGGGATAAATCCTCGCACAAGAGGAGAATCAGCGTGTTCGATGCGGCAATTATATTGGCGGGCGGTCAGGGACGCAAGTTTTTTCCCTTTGAGGAAGTCCGAAATAAATGTGCGTTTCCGATTGCCAACGAGCCTATCGTTCGCCGTTTAGTGCGGCAGGTTCAATCGTTGGGTATCAAGCAAATTTATATCGTAACTGATCATCAAGCAGGGTCAGTGCGGGATGCGGTGCGTGGCTTGGAGAATATCACCTACCTGCCTTTTATGAGAGCGACAGCAGGAACAGCAGAGGCGACAGCATACCCTGTGCGTAGTTTTGCACATGATGAGCCGGAGTGTCGCACCAAAAATCTTCTTGTAATTTACGGTGACTGCGTTTTTTATTCGGACGAGTTGCGAAACTTTGGCGAGACGTTCGAGAAAAGCGGAGCAGATGCGGCGGTTTTGTGCGCTCCCTTGAACGGCGAACGTCCGCAGGATTGGATTGTAGCGCAGTTGGGCGATCCTATTGAAACGGGCGGCAACGCTCTGCACGGAATCGAAGGGCATGGGCGCGGCGGCTCACACCGCATTGCAGGAGCGTTCGCGATCAAACTCTCTGCCCTCCCCTATCTCGAAAGCCAGCCGCGTGTGATGCGGCACGTCCCCGTTGGCGGAATGCCGCTTCAGGAGGCGGAACTCGCGGACTCTCTTGCCACCATGCTCGATGACGGCTTGAGCGTGATCGCCGTTGAAACTCAGCACAAATCTGCCGATGTAGACAAGCCTTGGCATATCTTCGATGCGACGGACGTTGTTCTGTCCGAGATGGCGGAAAATCTCACGGAAAGCCGAATCGATCCCACGGCGGAAATCTCGGACGGCGCGGAGATCACAGGGCATATCGTCGTCGAAGCAGGCGCGAAAATCGGGAATCGTGTCGTCATCGAAGGTCCGTGCTGGATCGGCAAAAACTCCAAAGTCATCAACGGCGCAATTATCAAACCCAGAGTAATGATCGGGGCAAATACTCGTGTCAGCGATTATTGCCTTGTCGGCGGCGACTCGGTTATCGGCAACGGCTGTGTGATCGGGCATGGCGCGGAATTCGACGGCGTGATGCTCGACGGAGCGTATATCTACCACTATTCGGAAATTTATGGAGTACTGGGCGCGGCGGTGGACATCGGGGCGGCAACGGTCTGCGGAACCTTGCGCTTCGACGATACCGAGACAGTTCATAAGATACGCGGGCGGCGCGAATTCCCGAAGTCAGGAGCAGACGCGGCATTCTTCGGCGATTATTCCCGCACCGGCGTCAATGTCATCACGCAGCCGGGCGTGAAAATCGGGGCATACTCGTGTGTCGGGGCGGGCATCGTTCTCTATGACGATGTGCCGAGCCGCAAACTCCGCATTCTCAAACAAGAAACCATCGAACGCGATTGGGGACCGGAGCGATACGGATGGTAAGCACACAAAATTTCCTCAAGCCGCGCCGACTGCAAAAGGGCGACAAAATCGGGATTGCGAACTCAGCAAGCCCCGTCAATGCAGACGAATTGGCGGCGGGCGTCGCCTATCTCGAATTGCTGGGCTATCTTCCCATTGTCGGCGAAAACGTCCTTAAAGTGGGGGAAGTCGGTCAGAGTTTTCTGGCGGGAACGGACGCGGAACGCGCTTCCGATATGAACGACCTGTTCCGGCGCGATGACATTGCAGCGATCATTTGTGCGCGGGGCGGCTATGGTTCGATGCGCCTCACGGAGCTGCTCGATTGGAACGCACTGCGCGATAATCCCAAAATCCTCACGGGTTACAGTGATGTGACCAGTCTCCATCTCGGTATCAATCAGATCAGCGGGCTAACATCCATACACGGCAAAATGGCAACCAATATCCATACCCTCGCGCCGGAACCGCAAGCCCTCTTCTGGGAAATGCTCACCAATCCAAACCCCTACGGCGCACTCCCTGCCAATCCCGAATCGATCACAACCTTGGTTTCCGGTATGGCAGAAGGAGTGCTGGCGGGCGGCTGTCTGACGCTTCTCGCTCATGCGTGCGGCACAAGAATCCAACCCGATTTTCGCGGCAAAATTGTCTTAATCGAAGATGTCGGCGAACTGATCTATCGCTGTGACCGCTATCTCGCTCAGTTGTTGCTGTGCGGCGTCTTGCAGGAAGCGGCGGGCTTTGTGATTGGAACCGTCACCACTTGGTATGATAAAGACGAAACCCCTCCACCGCCCGATACGCCCGAAAGCCTCTGGCGTGCCATGATCGCCCCACTCGGCAAACCGACAATTTGCGGCTTTCCCTTCGGTCACGAACCCAATCCGCTCACGCTTCCTCTCGGCGTTCATGCCCGCCTTGACGCCGACAACTGCACTCTCACTTTGCTCGAATCACCCATTTCCTAATCCCGCGCCTTTATGAGACAGGCAAAAGCTGTACTGTCACTGTTGGCGCATGGCGAGCGGCTTGCTTGGGCATATCCTCATCGAATGTCAGAATAACCGTTTCATAAATCGCTGAGAGTTGTTCTGCCAACGCAATATACAACCCATCGGCAGAACGGCGGCAGGAATATGTCCCGCGTATCTCATTGGCACGTTTAATCAAAGACTTATCGCCCCGTGTAGACGGCAACACAGGAGCAAGGAAAGCCTCTAACTTTGTTATCGCTAAAGCGTGGATTTGCTCAGTGATTTTCCCATTATCGACTTGCTTGCACAACACATAGAGACTTTCAGAAACAATGACTCCGGGAGCAAAGAACAAACATTGTCGATCTGAATAGTATTTCATCGTATCTCGCGCTGCTCGCTCTTTATCGCTTTCTTGAGCAGAGACAGCAACGGCAACACTGGCATCAAGTACAACGGCTTCTACATTTTTATTTGTTTGGATCATAATCGTACATCCCGCCATCGCGTGCCTCATGCAGTAGCCTCAATGAGTCGGAACCATCTGTTGGTGGATGCTCCTTGTTGAGTTTCTCAATTTGCTCTAAAGCTTCAAGCATTTTCCAGTTTTTTTCGCGCAGGGGTTTGCTTTCCAGTGCGTCGGATTCGGAGAGCGCGGTCAGGCGGAAGCGTTCCTCGGAATGCCCCTCCAAATGCTGGATCAATTCGGCTCCGGTTCCTTCCAAAACAAGGGTCTGCGACATGATTTTCACCTCCACCAAGATTATATCATAAATTGACAACCGCTCCGAGAGAAAAGTCACAGCGGTTTTCAGAG
>CAZPZP010000448.1:0-4283 GCA_964591025.1 uncultured Chthonomonadaceae bacterium | reverse complement strand
TCTCGCACCGGAGGTTTTAAACCCCCGTCTGGAAAAAACAAGCGTCTTTCAGACGTACCATTCCCTGTATGGACTCCCCTCTCCTCCGAACTTGTTCGGGTATCAGGAGAGGGGTTGGGGGTGAGGTAAAGATGCTTGTACTTTATTGGCGGGTACGTTCTTGTACCCGATGATGAGAACACTTAAGGGATTTACGAAAAAATAATTCTTCCACTCTCATCGGGCGACTGAAGTCACTGCTACAAAGGCGCGAAGTCCACCTTCGCGGACGGGAAGATTTATTTTATCGCGAGTCCCTTATGCAAAATGTCTATTGTTAGAAATTAGGTTATTTATGTCACAATCCGCGCACTATGCCTGTATCGATGTTGGAACCAATACGGTCAAAATGGTGATTGCCGACCTTGCAAACGGCGGCACAGTTCGGGTTTTCGAGCAGTCGAACAATACGCGCCTCGGCGAAGGGATGCAGGCGCAAGCCATGCGGCTCCGCGAAGTCCCCATGCGCCGTACACTTGACGCGATTGTAGAATACGCTCGTATCGCGAAAGCGCATGGCGTGACAGGTTTGGCGGCGGTTGGAACTGCCGCCCTACGCGATGCCGACAACAGCACGGAGTTTGTGGAGCGTGTCGAAGCGGCGTGCGAGGTCAAAATCGAAGTGATTCCCGGCGAAGAAGAAGCCCGTCTTTCTTATCTTGCGGTGCGGCGTGATCCGCGCTGGCGGGACGAACGGCAATTGATCGTCATTGACATCGGCGGCGGCAGTACCGAAGTCATTCACGGCGATCCGAACTCGGACGGAATCGCGGCACGAATCAGCCTCAACGTCGGCGCAGTGAAATTGACAGAGCGATTTCTGCGCTCCGATCCCCCAACAATTGCCCAACTTTCCGACGCGAATCGATTCGTGCAGGAAGAATACGCTCGCGTCGAGAATTATCCAGAGACTCCCTTGCCCCCGACCTTCGTCGGTGTCGGCGGAACCGTCACCAATTTGGGCGCGATGGAAAACGGGCGCATTCTCGCACCGGAAGAGCTGCACGGCTATACGCTCTCGCAAGACGCGCTCGAAGGTCAGGCTGCCCGGCTTTCCGTACTCACTATCGAACAGCGCAAAGCCCTGCCCGGACTCGATCCGCGCCGTGCCGACATTATTCTCGGCGGGGCGATTCTGCTGTCTCAGGCGTTGGCGCGTGCCGGAAGTACCGAGGTTGCAGTCAGCACGCGAGGCTTGCGTTGGGGAGTGTTGTATGATCGATTTCTCAAAAGGAGTTCGCAGACACTTGCTGCGGTGGAATGAATTCCCCGCTCTGGAAAGCGCAACGTCCGCCTTCGCGGACAAACACACAAATAAGAGGGGTGTCCTCGCAGGAGGACATTGCGTACTCGTTAGCGGGGAATTCATTCCACCGCGCAAGGTATAAGCAATGAATCAACGACTCGCGGCAATCATGGAACTCGCCCGCCGCTACAATTATGATCCCGGACACGCGCACCAAGTCGAGTGTCTTGCCGGAACGCTCTTCATGGAGACGGAACCGCTCCACCATTTGGGGCGCGACGACCGCAAACTCCTCGAATATGCCGCGATTCTGCACGACATTGGCTACTATGTCAGTGCAAAGGGACACCATCGCCACGCCCTGCAAATGATTATGATGGAGCCGTTGGCGGACTTTTCTCGCGAAGAAAAAAACGTCATCGCCAATATCGCCCGCTATCACCGCAAGGCGTTGCCGACGCTGGCGCATACCGCGTTCGGCATTCTCTCCGATGAAGACAAACAGCGCGTTCTCTATCTCGCGCCGCTCCTGCGCCTCGCCGACTCGCTGGATCGCTCGCATCAAGGCATGGTCAAAGAGTTGTTCTGCGAACTGCGCGACGACGCCTTAGTTATCTATGTCGGAGCCGAAAATGATATGCCCGTCGAAGCCGCTGCGATGGACAGGAAAGCCGATCTGTTCCGTCAAATCTATAAGCGGGATGCCGCCCTGCGCGTCCTGCGTCCCCGGTTGCCCGGCGTCAGCAAAGAGGCAGAATTCGCTTTCGAGGGAGCCAAATAACCGCTTTTTACCCAATGCGAGAAAGACCCAGAAATTATGCGAACTGAACAAGGCAATAAGCGTATTGTTTCCAAAGGCGAATATATCGAAATTATAGGCGGGCGTTTCGTAGGATATAGTGCATTAAGCATTCTATTCCTCTTTGGAATCTCAGGAATGATTTTCATGGGACTTGGTGCCTGCAAAATTTTGCTCACAATGATGCGAGGTGGAGATAATGTCGGCTTGTTGCCCTTTGTCTTAATCGTGATAATTGCCGCTTTCCTTCTCTCTATGGGTATGACGGTAATGGCACGGGCAGGATTCAAAAGTATCGCGGAAGAGGAAGCGGTTGTACCTTTGACGCGCCAAACCGCGTTGGATATTCCGGCAGAAGAAAGTTTGGTACGGGCGTCTTCCGCGCAAACTCTTGCTGATGAGACAATTTTGTTGCGTCCGGCGCAAGCGCAAGCCAACACTGCCAGCGAAGAACTTTTGCGCCCGCATTCGTAAGTATAAATCGAGGCACAATTTCCATGCACACACCACAGGATAACAGGCGCGTTGTTCCCAAAGTGCGTTATATCGGAATCATGGGCAAGCGTTTCACTGCACGACTGCTTTATTTGTGCTGTGTTTTCGCAGGGATTGGCGGCATCGGCGCGACCATCGCCTTGATGTGCGTGGCGTTGGCATCGCGGACTCCATGGTATTTCGAGATACTTCTGCTTCCCGTTGCGACTCTGTTCGGGTTTTTGTTTATGGCGGGGCGAGAGGGGCTGAATGCCGCCGATCAGGAAGAAAATATCGTTCCGCTGACGCGCCAAACACTGCGCGAAATGCCTGACGATCAAAGTTTGGTGCGTGCGTCTGCGGTGGAGACAGCCACGCCTGAATCCGTTCTGTTGCGCCCGGCACAGGCACAATCTGAAACCGTCAGCAAAGAACTTTTACGTCCTCATAACGGCGAATAAACTCACACCGTATTTTGAGAAATGACCGAGAACTATGCGGCACTCTGCGGCGAAAAGCGACAACTCTACTGAGCGAACTCTTGCCGAAGGACGCGGCGAATTCGCATCGGAACGGTTCGCCCCGGAAGTCGCAAAAAGTGCGGGGCAGGGATTGTTGTGTCTGCTCTGGCATGAAAACTCTCAAGTACGCCGCCGTGCCGTTTGTGCGCTGGCGGGCGGTGATCTGAACCGCGCCTATGTTCCCTGTTACGGGCATTTTGTCGGCTCCATCGAACGCAGCCTGACGCGCCAATTCCCTGCCATGCCTCCGACTCCTGACGCTCGCCTCGCTGCTGTTTCCGTTCTCGTCTGCGAGATGCTCGAACAAAGCAGCCAAGATATTCGCGGACTCAGCAATATGAACTACTCGTTCCTGAGTAGTGCGCTGTATTTGGCTCTGTTTTCCACCTGCCGGGACGCCCTCGATGCCGCCCGCCGTCTGAAATTAGTTCAGGCTCAGGCTCCCGCCATGCGCCTTCTCTTGAACCTCTCCACTGTCGGCAAAACCCTGCGCTCGCGCCGCTTGAACGGGCAGGATGTCGAAGCCGTAGCACTCATGGCGGGGCGTGTCTTGGCAGCACTGCCCGTTTCCGAAATTCCCGACTTTTGGCACACTCTCACGGAGCGGCATTTGTCGCGGCGGCGTGCTGTTTTGCCGGTTCTATGCGTATTGCAGAATACGGAAGCGGTTCCGCAACTGATAGACGCCCTGCCAGACCAGCCCGCCGATATGACCATTGCGATCCTCGAATGCTTGGCGCGGATTGGCGACAGCCGTGCCTTGCCTGTCCTCTTAGATTATGGACAGTCGCGCAATCGTAACCTTCGCAAAAAAGCACAAGCGGCAATCTTGGAATTGGAACGGGCGCACCGAATCAGCCCTGCGAAAACACTCGTGCGCCCCGTCACCGAGCAGATTGATCGCCAACCTGAAAGTCTACTGCGGTCATTGTCGCAGCCCGGCTCCGATGTTCCGCCGGAGCAATTGCTGCGAACTTTCGGGAAGGAATAAGAATTGCTTGCACAACGGACTAAACTCCGTCGCTTGGAGCCTTCGGCGCAGTGTCCTGCGGACGCGATACTTCCTCCAACGTGAATCGTGTGCGAAGCACACTTGGCGGTACGTCACAGAGCGACGGAATTTAGTCTGTTGTAAATCATTGCTCTATGAGACCTCTTGCAAGAGTACAGCAACAATTTATTTCTCGTGCAGGTCTCGTTCCGC
>CAZPZP010000447.1:0-4287 GCA_964591025.1 uncultured Chthonomonadaceae bacterium | reverse complement strand
GCAGTTGGGTGTTGAAAACACCCATCAGGAAAAAACAAGCGTCTTTCAGACGCACCCATCCGTGTATGGACTCCCCTCTCCTCCGAACTTGTTCGGGTATCAGGAGAGGGGTTGGGGGTGAGGTAAAGACGCTTGCACTTTCTTGCCGGGGTTTTTCAACCTCCGGTGCGAGAGGTGAGTTGCCTTATTTCTTGAAAAAGGTCGCTCGGCGCAGTTCGGCAAAGAACAGATATTGCTGCGCCCAACCCGCGAACGCCCCGAAACGAGAGGCAAACGCTTCGGAGATTTCGGCATAGACTTTTGGGGTCAGAGATTTGCCGGACAACTGCGGGGCGAACAGCCGCACCGCGATTTGGCGAATATGAGTATCCACGGGTGTCACGGCGTCTTTGTCCAAGCAGAACAGGCAGATACAGTCGGCGATTTTCGCGCCGATTCCGTGCAGTGCCGTCAGCTCGGCGTGCGCTTCAGAGTAGGAACGAGAGCGAAGCGATGCCAGCCAATTCGGTTCTCTGCTCAAAATGTGCTGTGCCAATGCAATCACACGCGGGGCGCGATAGCCCCACAAGTCTGCACGCAGAACCGCCTCGTCCGCAGTCGCCAACCGTTCCACTGTCGGAAATTGATGCAAGACAAACGGCGCGTCGAACGGCAACGAAATCTCATCGCCATAACGCGCCGCCAATGCCCGCACACTGCGTTCGATTTTAACCACCGTGTTGCACGTCGCGCACTGAAACCCGAAAAAGCACTCACGCACGGGTTGGCGCAGCAATCGCATTCCCCGAAACGCCCGTGTTGCCTCTTCAATTTCCGGTTCCTGCTCCGTCCACTCTTGATATAACGCTTCGAGCGGCACATCGAGCCGGAAATAATCGGCAAAAATGTCAGAGCGATTCGGCTCAGGAAACGTCTGCCAGAAAACGCCTGTCTTTTCTTCTGTCCCCTGTCCCCTGTCCCCTATTCCCTGTTCCTGCCAGACCGCCAATACACACGCATCAACAACGCCCCACCAAATCTCGCGCTCATCTTGCCGCCAACGAAAACTTTGCCCACTCGTAAGCGTTGCCCCAACATGGAGCAACGCTTCGGAGACGTTCCAATCGAATGGCATTTTCGGGGGCGAGAACTGGAGCATTATTGTGCTGTCAGCGGATTCGGCTTGGTCGAACCTTTGGCAGTTCCCATGGCGAACTTGATTCCGCCGATGATATGCTCCTGATAGAGCGAATCACGCCAAATCTCGTCACGATGACCGAGGGCAGTGTAGAACACGCGCCCTTTGCCGTACTGCCGACACCATGAAAGCAGATGCTCGCCGGGAGTTCCGGCTTCTTTGCTGCCATCTTTGGGGTGGGCGTCCATATAAACCAGAACATTCAAGTCGGCACGCTGGACATTTTTGAGAATATAAATCTCATCGAACGCTTTCCATGTGTTTCCCGTCGCCACCGTGTTCTTTTTCAAGTCGACGGCTGCGGCAGTTTCAGTAGGAGTAGTTTTTGCCGCTCGAACCAAGTGACTGGTTGCCGGATGTTTGCCGTTCAGAATGATGCCGTCCACCGCGCACTGAGCATGATGGGTTTGGAATTCGCCACCGAGCATTTTGATATACTCAGAGACGGGACTTGACCCTTTTTGCTCTGTCCCTCCAGTCCACTCGTGGAACGTGTCGCTGCCGCTGTGCATCGCCACAAAACCCTTGCCGGACTTCACGTAATCGAGGAACGCTTGCGGATCGGGGAGAGGAAGCACGCCCGTAGTGTTGGCAAAGATGATCGCGTCATAGGTTTTCAGAGCCGCCGCCGACATTTTTTCGGCAAGCACCTTCTGGATTTTGTCGCGAGTGTCGGGCTTGTTGTACTCATCCGGCTCAATGTCGGCATAGTCGGTATCCCAGCCGTTTTTCTCGCCGAGTGCCTTGATCGTTTCGCGGGCGACTCCGATACTGCCGTGCCGGAACCCCGTTGTCGTCGTGACAACCAGCACCCGCTTTTTGCCAGACTGCGCCGCGTCCGCTGAACGCAGGGCGGTTACTGTAAGGCAGGAGACAAGAGCAAGTCCTGCCAATACCATACTTATCGGTGTCCAATTTTGCATTTTCACTCATCCTTTTCTGAATATTCCAGCACTTACTTGACTTTGACCGTCATTGTTCGGTTTGCGTCCAATGCGAACGCCGCCGCTCGAAACGAAGGCGGTCCAAATGTGCCGCGCACATTGTTGGAGAATCCGTAGCGTTCTTTCGGAATACCGAGTGTGTTGCGATTCAGTCTGCTGTCGTTGTTTTGGTCGTGCTGAACCGCAATCGCATAGCATCCGGGCATCAGATCGGCAAATGTGACGCTGGCGGTTTCGGCTTTTGCTTCAACCATCTGTTGCCGTATCGCTGTATTTTTGCCGTTGGGAAATCCTTTTGCCTTGTCGAACAATGCCACACGCACGACACCGCGCATCACCTTTATTCCTTCAATACGCACGCCGAGGGTCAACGTGCCGCGTGGTTTTTCCTGAGCGGCGACATCGTCAGGGAAAGCGCAAAGAGCAGCGAATCCCGTGCGGGTTTGCAAGTCACAACTCAACCTCCCCAACGAACCAAGCCGCACACCAACATCATACGGGCGTGCTGAAATTTTGTCTACAGCAAACTTAGTTTGGGAAGAAACTTGCGTTTGTTTTGGCGGCATTTGGGCATGAAGCAGAGCAATAGAGGCAAAAATCGCTACGAACATAGGTGCAAAGAGTTTCATATATGGAGAATACCCGAAATGCGTGTACATTTAGGGTGGGTTGACGTTTAGACTAAATTACGCCTTGAGAGCGTCAAGAAGAAGTGTTAGGTTTGTAAACTCTCGACCTTTGCGGAAGGTCTCTTGACACGAATTTCGGGCTAAAAAAACCTGCGATGAATCCCGATGTTTCACGTTTAGACTAAATTATGCCTTTTCGCGCTTCGAGTTACCTTCGAGTTGTAGCCCAAGAGACTGGGAATGAGATTGAAAACTCTCCGTTGAAAAATTACAAAGAATTTATGGCAAGTTGGGTATAGCCCGTTCGCTGCGGCAACGTGCCATAAATTCCGAGCATAAGTTTTGAGAAATGCTTCTCAATCTCATTGACGCTTACTGGAGCGTCACCAAATTCTGATTCGATGCTCAATTTTGTCTAAACGTCAAATTCCCGTTGAACATAAACTCACTTGCCGATGAAAAAGAGTTGTAGTAGACATTCTGCGCCAACAACTCTTTGGACATAACGCTTGTGAAGCCTAAAACAAATAAACTTGAGCTAATGTGCAAAAGTTTCATCGTCTCTTCCTTTTCTGACCTCATGGCATCTGAGATGGTTTTTTAATTGTATCATATTTCTCGCTGGTTTTTGAGTATAACACAAATTGAGACAAACCATGCTCTTTTCGGAGGGTTTTTCGTTCGACGTATACGACTTCTCTGATGCTCTTCGTGGCTATAGAGTGGATGCCGCGATTTCGTCACTAAGGGAATCACCAGAAGTTATCGTTACTTTGATGCCTTCACCCTCTTGGATTTCATCATTCAGGTCTGCCAACGCCTCGTAATAGGCAAACAGCGGCTTGGGTTCATGTGATGGGCGAACGGGAATACGCCAATAGCCGTGCTGCAAATAAATACCTCTGTCGTCCACCGACAAAGTAATCTTACCAATGGTTTTCTTTGTCACATACGGGCGTGCGCGGTCTGCCACTTCTTGCGGTGTCAAAGTTTCTGTTAAGGTTTCTGTTGCTGTCATCATTTTTACTCCAATAATCCAAACGCAGTATCTGCCATCGCCAGAGCAGTCCTGATCGTTTGACTGTCTACGGTTCGCCCAGCGCGATAATCCGAATCTTCCCGCAGTGTCCGCATTTCACGCAGAATTCTCCGAAGGGTTCGGCGTGCTGCCCGCGTGTAATCGCCGTTGTTGAGAATCAGGTCGGGCAGTTGGTCATGGGACGGATTGTTCCACCCTTGCGGAAATTGCGGCACGTCTCCATGGGCGACACAAACCGAAGTCGCCACCTGATACACGGCATAATAGGCACGGCTGACACACGAACGCGCATCCGATTGGTCACGCAGAAGTTTGGCAGTTTTCAGCGTGATTTCCGCCATATCGCGCCACCGTTTAGCTCGTTGTGCCTGTGTCTCCGGCATGAGTTTATTCTACCAGAAGGTGCAGACAAAAGCAACCATTTCATTTTGCATCGAGAATCTTCCTTTTGCGCGTAGAATACAACAGAACATTCGCGTTTTGTGCGGCGATTCCTGC
>CAZPZP010000446.1:0-4289 GCA_964591025.1 uncultured Chthonomonadaceae bacterium | reverse complement strand
AATTTCGTCCGTAGGACGGCTGTTTTTGAGTCGGGTACGTTCTTGTACCCGCCTTGCGCTCCTTTTAAGTGTTGGGGCGGTTTCAGGTAAACAAAGAGGAGAGACTTTCGGTGAGTTCCACTGCGGTACTCCGGCATGAGAGAGAAGTGTCTTCCATAGTCTGTGGAAGAATCTCATTATCGAAAATCCCTTACGGCTTATAATACGCCATGATGACGCCGTCGCGCAAGGGGAACAGGGTGCTGATGAACTGCGGGTCTTGGGTCAGCAATTGGGTGACCTCATGAATGCCTTGAGTATCGGCGGACGTGTCGGCTGAATTAAAAACCGCACCATGCCACAGCATATTGTCAATGAGCAGGACGCCACCGGGGTTGAGTTTTGCTTTGATGACGGGGATACTCGCGGGGTATTGATGCTTATCAATATCATTGAACATCAAATCAAAACTGCCGTCCGTATTTTTGAGGGTTTCCACTGCTTCGCCGACGTGGTAGGTCACCAGATCATCATAACCCAAACGCCCCAGATAATGCCGCGCCTTTGCAGAGAGTTCTTCGTTCCAAACCACATGATGGACGGTTCCGCCGCCATTTTCGCGCACCGCTTTGGCAAACCACGCCGTCGAATAGCCATAGCCGGAACCCAACTCGAACACCTGCTGCGCTCCGGTCATTCGCGCAATTTGATAGAGAAAATAGCCCGCCGCGACTCCAATAATGGGAAACCCGACCTCTTTGGCGTATGCTTCCATTTCCAGCATCACTTCGTCACGCTGCGGCACAAGACTTTCCAAATAACCCGGCAGTTCCGGGTGATACATCGGTTGAGACATGAAAAACTCCTCCCAAACAAGATGGGAAGAGTGTAGTTTGTAACGCTCCTCAATGTCAAGCGTCTTGCTGTAGGATTTTCGGTTTGGGTTTGAGATGTGTGGTATGATTCCTCTGTCAATTCGTCGAGAGGAGAAAAAATGAGTGCGATAGCCTCTGCGCCACCCGTCGGCTGTTTGACATACACCGAGTATCTGAGCGAGCAGACAATCTCCGAGCGATACGACATCATCGAAGGAGAGAGACGAATCCTGCGGAGTCCGACGTGGCGGCATCAACGCATTCAAGGGCGGTTACTGCGTGCCTTCCAGAGTTATGAGGACGCGACAGGTTCCGGCTATTGCCTTGCCGCGCCGTTTGATGTGCTGATTCGCCGTGTGCCGCGCTTGCAGGTGCGCCAGCCGGATTTGCTTTTCATCTCGAAGTCTGCACTGACACAAAGCGGCGGCATTCCTGAGCGCGTCCCGCTCGAAACCGCGCCGGAACTTGTCGTCGAAATCCTGTCCGACAGTGACCGCAAATCGGTGCTTTCCGGCAAAATCACGGATTATCTGACCATTGGAGTTCGGGAAGTTTGGCTGATGCGTCCCGATGTACAGACTGTGGAAATTCTCAACTTGACTTCGGGGCAAGCCGTCTCCGAAACACTCTTTTCGGCTTCGGAAACGGCAGAGTCGCGGGTTTTCATGGGATTGAAGGTTGAAGTCGCCGGTCTTTTTCAGGCATGATATGGCGCGACAGTTCTATTAACGACGCCCCTTGAACGCATTGATGTAAAGGTCATCCTGACACTCTACGCCAACCTCGAAAACGCAGTCGGAGAGTGGATGCGCGATGCAGAGCAGAACGTAACCCATCGCCTCCTGTGTAGGCTTGAGAGCGACTCCCGCCGACTGATCCACTTTGCCTTCCCTCAAGCGGGCGGCGCAAGTGACACACGCCCCGTAACGGCAGCCGAAGGGCAATGTGATCCCCGTTGCTTCCAGTGCGTCCAGCAGAATTTCGCTCTCGTCAACCGCGACTGTCGTATTGTCGCGATTGACGAGCGTGATCTTGTAGGCTGCCATGCTTGCTTATATCCAGATGTCGGAGGTGCAGTCGCCGCCGGGATAGCGCATTTCGTGGGCGCGGGAAGGACCGCCGGGTTCTTTAGAGAAGTCCACGTAGAATTTCTCGTTAATCTTCATCCCTCCGCCCATTGTATCGCAGTCAATCTGGAGCATATAGGAACCGTCCTTCGCCAGACCGGGATAGAACTGATTGTCCCAAGTGCTGAAGAGGGAGTTAGTGACATAAAGTCGCTTGCCGTCGAGGCTGAGCTGAAGCATCTGCGGACCGCCTTGCAGCACATGATCTTGAACCTGAGAACTTTTGCCGAGCAGCCCGCCACACCACACCTGCCCGGTCAGTTTTGGATTGGCGGGATCGCTGATGTCATATTGGCGAATGTCGCCATGCAGCCAGTTGGAGAAGTAGGCGAAGCGGTCATCCATCGAAAGCAGAATATCGGTGATCAGAGAGGGGACAGGGAACGACCAGCCTTCGACTTCCACTGGCGGCACGTCGATGACCTTATCTACATTCCAGTCGCCGCTTCCATTTTTATGGAAATGGAATACGTTGCTGCCAAGCGCGGCGGCAACGAAGCCATGCGTACTGTCGGGGTCGTGGTGGAAACGCAGTTCAAGCGGGATCATGCCCTCCTCGCCGAGATCAACGCTCTGGATCAGATCACGCTTTTGCCAGTCCCAGAAATGGATTGTGTGACCGTAGTTACCTGCCGCGACGTCATTGAGATCGAATCCGGGATAAAAGGTCTTGGGGGCTCCCCACTCGCTGCTCACCATGATATTGTGGCGCGGCTGATACCAGTAGTCATAGTTGAAGTTCATGCCCGTGGCGTTGTTTTCCCAGCGTCCGGCGACATCGAAGTTACTGTCGAGGAGGAGGAATCCGCCCGGAGCGTTGCCCTGACTGTCGCCGAGCATAGAGATCATCACGTTGCCGTCAGCGAGACAGTGAACCGTATGCGGCGCAGTCAGATTGGTTTTCGCCTTGATCTCTTCGGGTTCGATGACCTTATGAAGTTTCGGGTTACGGGCGTCCGCCGTATCAAAAATATGGATACGGCTAGACCGCATTCCCGGCAGAACAAGAAAGCGGCGCGATTTACTTTCGTCTCCATGACAGGAACTGCACGCATTCCAGCCGAAATGATGCAGTTCGTCGCCGATATTGGGAACGGAAGCGCGGGCAATGACCTGCGAATAGGTTGGTGATGCGGGATCGACATCTACCGTTGCCAAATAGTCCGGTGCCTCGATGCCAGTTCCCGTGTAGAGTGCCACCGTGTAAAGAAGTTTTTCCGGTTCGGCTTGCATCGCCTCTCGCGGCGAACCATAACCGGGACCGGAACAGCAATGGTCGGACTGCTCTCCACTTGTCAAAGTACTCTCTGCCATCTCGTAGAATCCTCCTCTATTGGAAATCATTGTGCATAATAGACCTCTTGCACAGGGTTACGGGTTGAAGTGACGAGTCTTTTCAGGCGCGATAAGGCGCGGTGGCTGCGATTTGGTAGTCGGGTTCCGGCGTCCACAGTTCCGAGTGCGGAGGAGCCAGATCGTCCTCGTGCCAGTTCGGTTGCGGTTCGTTTTTGCGGTCGGTGCGGGCAATCACTCGCTCCAAATCGCGCAGGTCGAAGAAATTCCGCCCCGCAACGTTCCTCAGCTCTCGCGCCGTCATCTCAGGGTGGGCGACAACGGCGATTCGCTTGCCTTTGGAGCGTACTAGCTCCAATGCCCGCTCGAAATCGCTGTCTCCGCTCATCAGAATGCAGGTGTCATAGAGCGCGACGGTGTTGAACATATCAATGACCAACTCGATATCGAGATTGGCTTTTTCTACAATTTCGCCCGTATTGTCGTCCACCATTTGCTTGATCGCTTTGGTGCGGACGGTGTAGCCCGAAAACATCAGGTATTCATGGAAGGCATTGTCGCGCCCTTTGGTCAGCACATCGGCTCCCGTATAATAGTAGGCTTCGCTGATCTCCGTATCCGCGCCCTGTCCAAAATAGTTCAACACTTTACGAAAATCAACAAACCAGCCCAATTTCTTCTGCGCGTAATACATATTCGCGCCATCCACAAATAATGAAACCCGTTGCATAGTGTATTTTTCCTCTCCGATAACATTTCGATACCGTGTTATTTTCTCTTGGACAGGGGTTTTTCCTGCTTGGAAACAGAATTTTTCGGAGTTTTTCAAGCAAAAAGTAAAAAAATTGCGAAGGGGGATCAAATTTCTTCGGAAAGCGGCGGGTACTGAAAGTACCCGGCAAGAAAGGACAAGCATCTTTACCTCACCCCCAACCCCTCTCCTGATACCCTAACAAGTTCGGAGGAGAGGGGAGTCAATTCGAGTTGGTGCGTCTGACAGACGCTTGTTTTTTCC
>CAZPZP010000445.1:0-4297 GCA_964591025.1 uncultured Chthonomonadaceae bacterium | reverse complement strand
CGTCCTGCGGACGAACCGACTGCCACATTTGCGCTCTGACGGAAACCTATTTGCGGGCAATCTGTTCGATACTGTCGCCCAACTCCCAATTTGTGCGTCCGTAGGACGTCTGTTTTTTAGACGGGTACGTGATCTCTACCCGGAACCGAACAATCTCCCTCCCCCAAAATCCCCCCAATTCAGAGTATAATCTTCTCAAATACTCGCGTAACAATGGCGTTGCAGGAGACTGATTCAGAATGACAACCATGACACAGCAAGGCGGGGCGTTTTTGGTGAATACCACCGATCCGCGCCGCGTTTTTACCCCCGAAGATTTCACGTCCGAAGACCTTTTTATCGGCAAAACCGCCGAAGATTTCCTCACTAATGAAGTGATGCCGCACGTCGAGCGCATCGAATCGGGCGATCACGAGTTGATGCACCAACTCATGCAAAAGGCGGGCGCACTCGGACTACTTGGAGCCGATATACCCGAAGTCTATGGCGGACTCGGCTTGAAGCAGACAGTTGGCGCGTTGATCTCTGAAAAACTCAATCCTCAGCAATCTTTTGCCCTGACCCATGAGGCACATACTGTCATCGGCACGTTTCCGCTCATGTATTTCGGAAATGACGCGCAAAAGAGCAAATATCTGCCCAAATTGGCAAGCGGCGAATGGGTCGCAAGTTTCGCGCTTTCGGAGGCGAATTCCGGCTCGGACGCCCTTGCTATGCAGACCAAAGCGGTTCTCAGCAGTGACGGCACGCACTACATTCTGAACGGCGAAAAGATGTGGATCACCAATTCTGCGTTTGCCACTCTGTTCAGCGTGTTCGCCAAAGTGGACGGCAAAATCACGGTTTTCCTCGTCGAACGAGATTTTGCGGGCGTGTCGTTCGGCAAAGAAGAACACAAACTTGGTATGCACGGCACTTCGACGCGCCGCGTCATTTTGGAGAATGCAAAGGTTCCTATCGAGAACGCGCTTGAAGTTGGCAAAGGGCATTATGCGGCATTTTGTGCGCTCAATCTCGGACGCTTCAAATTGGAAGCGGGCGCGGTGGGCGGGCTGAAATACATCCTCAAAATCTGTACGGAATACGCCAAACAGCGCAAAACCTTCGGCAGACCTATCGCGTCGTATGGCATGATTCAGCACAAGCTCGCGGAGATGGCGGCACGGACTTTTGCCCTCGAAAGCATGGTCTATCGCCTTGCCGGAGAGTTGGATTCGGTGTTCGAGCCGATTGTTCCCAATGCCGAAGATGCGCCTTCACAATATCACCGGGCGGCGGAAGAGTTCGCCATCGAGTGCAATATCGTCAAGGTTCTCGGCAGTGAAACCTACAGCACTATGGCGGACGAAGCGATCCAAATTCACGGCGGCTATGGCTATACGGAAGAGTTTCCGGTAGCGCGGGCGTGGCGCGATCAACGCTTACTGCGAATCGGCGAAGGGGCAAATGAGATTGTGCGTTTTGCGATTGTCAATCTCATTTTGCGCCGCGATGCCGCCAAACGTCTTACTGCGCTCGACGCCGGGCAGCGTGCCTCCGAAACCCTGTCGCGCCCCGGCTCGCTCGATATGCCGTATTTCGACGATCCGGTTGACTCACTGTTCGCCGCCGCACAGGATGCCAAAACTTTGGGGCTGTTCTTTCTGTATCAGGCGAAGGAGCGTCTCGGTGAAGAACTAATGGAGATGCAGGAGATACCCGCCGCGATTTCCGATATTTTCATTGCGGCGTATGCGCTGGAGAGTGTCGCACTCCGTCTCCAAAAGATGACTGCCCGCAATCATCCCCGACTTGTCGCCGCGCTCCGTGCCGCCGCTGTTGTTCAAATCAATTATACGAAAGAGGCGATTCATGCCGCGAACTATCTTATCGAATCGCTGCCGAGTCTGGAAGATTTGCTCGATGTCTATGCAGACCCGTTCAACAGTTTGACTGGCTTGATGGGGCGGCTGAACTCTCATGGTATCAATCCGATGGAAGCCCGCCGCGAACTGGCAGCAGAGGTGATTGAACGGGGCGGCTGGATGCTGTAAATTGGGTCGTTGGGCGATTGGGGATTTGCGTCCGTAGGACGACTGTTTTTGAGTCGGGTACGTTTCTGTACCCGAACCCAATCATCCCATCACCCACCGACCCAATAACCCCGCATTTGCCGACTGCACATAGAGATAAAGGTCGGGGGCGTCATCGAGCGGCGTGACATCGGGCGCACGCTGGCGTTTGCGATAATCCTGCCGAAACTGATTGACGAGAATACGGAAAAACCACGCCTTGAAGTTCGTCCCGAGCTGAAAAGTCGCAAACGCTCGAAACGCCTGAACTGCCGCATCTTGAACGAGGTCTTCGGCGGCATCGCGTTTGCGGGTGAGATGGAACGCGGTTCCGTATGCCTTATCCAGATGAGGAGCCAAAAGTGCCTCGAATGTTTCTGCCTGTGTGTTTGCTCGCATCGTCAGCCTCTGTATTTCTCATTCTTGCCAAGCGTCTCAACATTGCCTTATCGAACGCCTCTGTGTGGAAACAAAATTTCCTCTCGAATTTGTGCGAAGAATAGGGTATATTGAAGTTCATATAAGACGCCAGGGGTGCCGCAAGGCTGAGAAGTCGCGAAAGCAGACTAACCCTGAAATACCTGATTCGGGTAATACCGACGGAGGGAGGCGCAGACGGATTCCGGTTTCGATTGTAGAAACGCCGTCGCTCCCGCCGCAAGGGGAGTGACGGCGTTTGTGCTGTCTGCCCTTTGTGGCACTCGTGTGGTTCCCGACTCCTTGATTGAAAGGACGGAGAGAGTATGGTTTCCAAAGTTAAAAGCAAGGGCGGATTCACGCTCATCGAATTGCTTGTTGTCATCGCCATTATCGCGATTCTTGCCGCGATTTTGTTCCCCGTGTTTGCTCAAGCCCGCGAGAAGGCACGCGAAACGACGTGTGTTTCCAATATGCGGCAGATCGGTTTGGGAGTGCGGATGTACGTTCAAGATTACGACGAGACATTCCCCCTTTTTTATGCTTACAATACCAAAGACCCCGTGAGTGGCGTGTCGGCAAAAGAGGGCGAGCCGTTGCATCTGGGCGTAGAAGTGCTGATCTTCCCGTATATCAAGAACAAGCAAATCTTCCGCTGTCCGAACGATCAGGGCGGACCTTCAGTTGCCGATCCCGATTACGGCTGTCCCGGACGCCCCAATAATTATCAGGCGTGTTATGGTTCGAGCTATCGGTTCTCACGGTGCAGTTTTTCCAACGTTGCCAACGTGTCGCACCAGAATAATTTCTTCTCGACGACGACTTCTGTTGCCAGTGATGCGGCGTTTGCCGTTCCTGCCGAAACTCGTATGATGCGCGATGAGATGTATCCATGGTTTGGTACAATGGACAAATACGGCTATCGTCCCAGTTATTATCAGCAGTGGCATCCACGCGGAGGCGGCACGGTTTTTGCGGACGGTCACGCGAAATTTACGGTAAATAGCGGGCAGTTCGATCAGCAAGTGGTATCACTCGACGGCGGCAGAAGCGGCGATGTCGATCCCGGCGCACCCGCAAACGGCAACGGCTACGGCACTTATTACGGGTTGTGCGATTAGATGAAAGCCGTTATTTTAGCCAATGGTCAGCAGCCGACTGCCCAATTCGCCAAGAGTATCATTGAGAACGCCGACGTGTTTCTTGCGGCGGACGGCGCGGCGTTCTATGCCAAAGCGTTGGGGTTTGTGCCGGACATCATCAGCGGCGACTTCGATTCGATTCGTGTCGAAAACGCCCGTGAAATGTTCCCCGACGCGGAGATTGTTCCAACAATCGATCAGGAGTTTGCCGACACCGAGAAAGCGATCCGTCTGCTTATCGAGCGCGGCGTCACGGAAATTACCTTGATTGGCGCAACGGGCGGGCGAATGGATTTCACCTTCGCCAATATCGCTCTGCTTCTGCGATATGGTCGTGAGGTGGATTTGCGGTGTCTGCACGACGACGGAGCAGAGCATATCACCGAAATTCGGGCAGTCAAAGAGACAATGTGTCGTTTCGAGGCGCGGCAGGGGAACGCTCTTTCTCTGCTCGCCTTCGAGGACGGCGTAAGAGTTTCAATCAAAGGTGTACAGTGGACGCTCGAAAACGCGCCTCTTCCTATCGGCACACACGGAATCAGCAATGTTGTCACGGCAAACGCGGTTGAGGTGGTCGCACATTCCGGCACGGTTCTGATATTTCTCGTTTGGTCTGAACAATAATCTCGCGCCGTTGGAAAATCAATAGACCTCTTGCAAGAGTCGGGTACAAGAACGTACCCGACT
>CAZPZP010000444.1:0-4312 GCA_964591025.1 uncultured Chthonomonadaceae bacterium | reverse complement strand
AATAAAGCAAACAGGGCAGCACTTCGCGTTCTGAATATTGTTGGACTTTCACCAAGAACCACGTCTTGTGCATTGAGACGGGCGAGTAAGGAGATGACCCTTTGTTATGCAGTATATCATTGTTGACCTTGAAGCGACGTGCTGGGAGAATACGCGCCATCCGCCGGAAATGGAGATCATTGAGATCGGCGCATTGCGAATGACAAGTGCCGATTCTCCCGCCGCTAATGAGTTCAGCGCGTTCATCAAGCCGATTATCGTACTACAGTTGACCGATTTCTGCAAGGAACTGACAACGATTACGCAGGACGATGTAGACAATGCGGAGTATTTTTGGACAGTTTTCCCGAAATTTGTGGAGTGGATAGGAACGAGACCGTTTACTCTCTGCTCATGGGGCGCATACGATCTGAACCAGTTTCGCAAAGATTGCGAACGCCACAAAATGGAGTTGCCCGCAACTTTCGAGAACCATATCAATCTGAAAAAAGAGTTTGCGCGGATAGAGCAGTGCAAACCGATGGGAATGAACGCCGCATTGGAGAAGAGGAACATTCCGCTACAGGGGACGCATCATCGGGGGATTGACGATGCCCGCAACATCGCAAAGTTGGCAAGACATATTCTGCCACATCTCAGGAATGGATTGCCTGGATCCTAAAAAGAGGCTCTCTGCATCGCCCCGCCAAGTGCGATGCAGAGAGTGATAGGAAGGGACTGCAACTGCGAATGCTCTCGGAGTCACCAGTTCTTTGAGCCGTGTACCCTCATACACTTTTCGCAGGAGTCTCGCTTCTTGAACTCATTATTGACTAAGAAGCGCAAACTCTTTAGGGCTGTGCCGAAAAAATTTCGGTCTCTTTAACACGCGCTCAAAATTCCCGATGACCCACGGCATTTGCGGCTTATCGCACTTGCTCGCGCAAGAACTCATCCCAAACCGTGACCTTGGTCAGTGCCAACTCATTGTACGACTGCAAATATGCTCCCGGACGCGGGATATAAATTGCCAGTCCATTCGAGTTCGTTTGTTGGAACTGCCCGCGCCGATTCCGCATTATCGCCCCGTTCGTACTCCGCAGAGCATTCTGAAGATTGACCGCCGCAGTCTGCAAATTGGTGTCCGTGGTTGTGGTGCGGATCAAATCGGCATAATGATACAGGTCTTTGTTCTCAGGATAGTCGTAACGCTGAACATTGTCACGAGCATTCTCAATTGCCGTCGCATCTGTACTGACACGTCCCCGCAATGCAGCCCCAAAACTATTCAACTGAGTCGCTACATTATCCATTTTTGAGAGGTCAATTAGTGACTGCGTGATATTCGCGTTGCTCGGATATGCCGCAACAAAAGCGTTGAGTACCGAATTGCTCAAATCGCACGGATTTGCCCCGCTGTTTTTGAGTGCCGTCAGCCACACATCATAGGGATAGCCCGCACCGGGAGGCGACTCCTCCGAGCCGATCATCACCCGCGCCGAATTTCGCACCTCGTATGCCACTTCCGCCATTTGCATCAGAGACGCATCGAACGCCAAAACATCAATCGGTTGCGCCGTTCCTGCCAATGATTGAGGAAGCTCCGCCGTCTGAATCTCGTTGCCGGTCTGGTTATCCTGTGAAACGGCACGAGTCACGGGCGGACGCGCCGCACGAGTGGTGGGACGCCAGCCAGAGCCATGATTCCAAACGATCACCATGAGATGATCGGCGGGATAGTTCTGCGTTCCCCATGAAACGAAATCTTTGAGAACGCGCCAGTCGCCCATATCCACCGTATTATTGACCGTATTCGCCGCATCTGAGAGACGATCCGCATCCAAAACCGCAGTATTTCCCGCCCGAATCTGTGTTACATCTGCCGCCGAATGCTGCCGTATCAAATACCGCCGGGTCGCGTCATACGAGGGAATGCCGCAGTCCGCACAGTTCGCCTGTTTCCATTGCACCACGATATTGACATTGGCATCGGAGCCAATAGATGCCATCTGAGCAATATTTGTCAGGCTGTCCGGCTGCAAATTGTTCGCCGCATTGATATAAACCAGCACTGTCCAGCGCGGCACATTGCCGCGTCGCGGATTAGCGGTACACGCCGCACGGGTCGTAAAATCGGGGTCGCCGGGACTCGGCGTGGGATTTCCCCCGCCCGGATTCGGATTCGGGAGGCCGATGGCTCCCCCGGAGCCGCCGCAACCCGACAATGCCGCACTCAAAATTCCCAAGACGCCGACATAACTTGTCCATCGCCGCCAGAAAAATCTGCCAAGCATACACACTACTCCCTTCACAAATGACGAATTCAGTCTAACATAGATCGGAGATGCCATGGGGGAAGAGGGCGAATTTCCGAGTTCTCCGTCGTTATACCGTAGAATCGGCATCAGACGGCTTGCAACACACGAGGGGGATTTGCTATAATACGTACAGCGGTGTGAATGTGACACCCA
This sequence comes from uncultured Chthonomonadaceae bacterium, assembly GCA_964591025.1. Lineage (GTDB taxonomy): Bacteria > Armatimonadota > Chthonomonadetes > Chthonomonadales > Chthonomonadaceae > CAZPZP01. The sequence continues at coordinate 1,862 of CAZPZP010000444.1, read as the reverse complement.
AATTTTGCGTTCTGTTGATTTTACCCGTTTCCTGTCCTTACAGGTTGCCTCCTCAGAAGAGAAAGCAGGTTTTTCGCGTGAATATCTCACCCTGTGACCCCGAACAACCGCATCCTTCTCAAAACCAGAAAACACCACCGCCGCTTGCAGCTGTCTCGGCTGCACGTCGGGAGTCCGCTCGCCCTGTTTTTCTGGTTCTCTTTCACAGCATCGTTTATGGCGGAGCGTTCGGTGTCGCCCTCTTAGCCGCATTTCAAACCACCCATTGGTTCGCAACAAGTGTCCTCACTGCCCTGCTCTCTCTCATTATGACGCTGATTTTGTGGGTTCGTATCGGTGGAACCTCCGAACGCCCTCTCACTCTGCTTCCCGTTGCCGCCTTCGGTTCACTGGCATTTTATGGAATCGCCGTCACATTACCTGCCGTTTTTCTTTCGTGTCTGTTCGCTCGCCAACTTCTGCCGAAAGCCTTTCACAGCACGGATCGCCAATTTTATCACGGCTGCGTTCTGATTTTTGCTTTGGCGGGCGCGAACATCTTTCTGACGCCCTTCGGAGTAATACGCTCCGCCGATACGCTGATCTCTGCGGCATTCGTTTTTCTCTCGCTCTACAGTCTCCTGCTTCCGCTCGGCAATCTGGGCGAATGGCGGTCATGGCGGCGTGATCCGCTCCGTCTCGAACGGTTACACGCCGCAACACTGTTGTTTGCCCTCGGTTTGCCATGCGTCATTGCCCTCTCGTTTCTGCCCGCTTCCGAGAGAAATTATGCCGCACTGCTTCTCATTGTCGCCACGATATTGACCGGACAACTGATACTGCAAAAAAACCGTGCCGATACGCTTCAAGCCCAAATCAATGCCCTGCACGACATCGGCAACAAAAGTATTTCCGACGAAGTTCTCATTGACCCTTCTGCCCTGCTCAAAAAGTTTCTGCGCCTCGCTCAAGACTTGGTGCGTGCCGACAGAATGCTGATCTGGACGATGGATCAGGACGAGCATTTTCTGATGGCGCAGATCGGTTTGCCGGACATGGGCAATTATCTCAATGTTCAGGCTCCCTTTGCCGAAGGGTTGATCGGTCATGCCGCCGCCAAACTGGAACCGCGCCTGATCCCCAACGCCGCCCGTGATCCGCATCGCCGCCTCAACGAATCTGCCGCTGGCGCATGGATGCTCTATCCTATCGTCGTCAACAATCGCTTGCTCGGTTTGGTGCAGTGTATTCGCTCTGTCCATCGCCCTTTTATTCAAGAGGAACTTGACCGCCTCGCCTCGCTGGTTCCACACGTCGCAGTCGCCCTCGAAAATATTCGCATTCGCGAGGAGATGCACCTTGCCGCCTCGACAGACGGCTTGACGGGACTCTGGAATCATCGCAAAATGCAGCAGATTCTGCGAACGGAACTCGCCCGTGCGTCGCGCTACAATCGCGCCCTCTCGGTTCTGATGATGGACGTGGACAGTTTCAAGACGTTCAACGATACTTACGGTCACCCGGCGGGCGATCAACTCCTTTGCAGGGTCGCGGATGTGTTGCAGGGGAGTATCCGTAATATCGATTATGTCGGGCGTTATGGCGGGGAAGAATTTATGGTCGTGCTGCCGGAAACCAGCAAAGACGCCGCCTATCAACTCGCCGAGCGTATCCGCTCCGCCGTCGAACAACAGGCGCACGTCTTTGTCAAGGGAGAGCGGGTACAACGCACGGTCAGCGTAGGAGTTGCGTCCTGCCCCGAAGACGCGCTGGCTCCGAGCGAACTGGTGCAACGCGCCGATGAAGCCCTCTATCGCGCCAAAAGCAACGGCAAAAACTGCGTCATTTGGGCGTGATGCCGTTCACATTCCTCAATTGCGGTT
>CAZPZP010000443.1:1679-4320 GCA_964591025.1 uncultured Chthonomonadaceae bacterium | reverse complement strand
GGGGTGAGTGCCGAGTCCGTCAAGGAGGCGTTGGGCATAGTCGGTGATGCGGAAAAACCACTGCGGAATGTACTTCTTCTCCACCAACGCACCGTTGCGCCATCCGCGCCCGTTGACGACTTCCTCATTGGAGAGAACCGTTTTGTCCACCGAGTCCCAGTTGACCGCCATTTTGTCGCTGCGATAGGCGAGACCGCGCTGGTGCAGCAGCAGGAACAGCCACTGCGTCCATCGGTAGTAATCGGGATCGCTGCAATTGACTTCGCGGCTCCAATCGTAGGAGATGCCGACGAGGTTGAGTTGGCGTTTGTAGTTGGCGGCGATACCGATACGACGGCGGCAATTGTGGGCGCAATTGTCGGAAGCGGCGTAGGGCGAGAAGGAATCCCGCTCGAATGGCGTAATGGTCTATGGGAACCCGCGCACTCGGTTGATTATATGGAGCGACTCGCCGAAGCAACCACGAACGCCGTCCAGCACAAACCGTTCGTACTGCCAAAAACGAAGCCGCTGATTGGGATATTGCGTAACTTCCTCTTCCTGTGGACTGTCCTATTTCATGGATTTCGGCGATTGTTTCCGCCGTATTGAGACGTAACAAATTGTGAAATGCTGTCGAGGAGAAAATTCATGGGTATTGCTGTATTGCCCCACAAAACAAAAGTTTCGGAGACGTGGTGCGACGAGAGCGACGAACGCTGTCTTGTTCGCTGGACACGCGAGGACGCCGAAAAACTTGCCGACCTCGGATTGATACCCGAACGCTATGAACTGGTCGAAGGAGTGATTTACAGCAAAATGGGACAAAAGCCGCCGCACCGTATCGTACTCAACGAAATCTATCGCTGGCTCGCAAGCGTTTTCGGTCTGAAATTTCTGCTCGGTCAACAGCCGATCACTCTGGACTTGCCGCACGAAAACGATGGCGATTTAGAGCCGGATATTACCGTTCTGAACCGTCCTGAACCCGAATTCAAGGCAAGCGATCCTACAAGCACTGATATTGTCCTGTGCGTAGAAATAGCGTATACGTCCCTGTCCGAAGATACCACGCGCAAAGCCGGAATTTATGCTCAAAATGGCATTGCGGAATACTGGATTGCCGATGTAAAAAAGCGGCAGATGATCGTGCATCGGGAACCCGCTTCCGACGGTTACCATCTGATCAAAATCTATACTGCCGACGAAACACTCTCGCTCATCTCTCGCCCTGATGCCAGCATCTCCGTAAGCGAATTGATACCCGATACCGAAACAGCAACGGCATGAAACTTCGCTCCACTGATCGGGATTTTGCCGTTCAGTGGGTACAATCCAAAACCCAAATCACACAACAGTAAGGTAAGAAAATGCGAAAATACAGTCAATTAACTCTCAGTTTGCTTCTCGCGTTGGGTGTGGCGACGACAGCGTTCGCGCAGGACAAAAAGCCGGAGCCGCCTAAGCCGGACACCAAGCCTGTCGAAACTCCTAAAAAAGAGGAAACCAAGCCCGCGCCCAAAGACCCGAAAGCCGAAGCCGCTGCCAAAGTTACAGAACTTAATAAAAAGGGCGGCGAACTGCTGGAACAGGGCAAAACCAAGGAAGCCGTCGAAGCGTTTCAACAAGCCAACGCTCTCGATAAGAAGAATATTCGGGGCTTCGTTGGGCTTGGCGACGCCTTGACCCGCGAAAAGAAATATGCCGAAGCCGAAGCTGCTTTTCGCACTGCGGTTGAACTCAGTCCCAATACCGCCGGATTCCATCTCGGATTAGGCAGCACGCTCTTGGAGCAGGAGAAGTATACACCCGCGCAAATGGCGTTCGAGCGGGCGGCGGAACTCGATCCCAACGATATTCGCGGACGGCTGTCTATTGGCGATGTGTTTATGCGGTCTCGGCAATATCCCGAAGCCCGTGCCGCTTATCAACGCGCTCTCGGTTTCGCGCCCAATTTTCCGGGCGTCCATGTCGCGCTCGGCAATGTCTACGCGCAGGAGAATCGGTACAGTGCCGCGCTCACGGAATACGACGTTGCCCTCACGCTCGACGCAAAGACTATCGAGGCGCGTTTGGGGCGTGCAAGTGCGCTGTCGGGGTTGAAGCGGCATACTGAAGCCGTGAAAGAAGCCGAAGCGATCAAAACGGAATTCCCCAAGGAGGCGTGGGCATACAGCGGATTTGCTCAGGCGTTGGAAGCGGCGGACAAGCGCGAAGAATCCCTTGCCGCATACGCCGCAGCCCTCAAAATCACGCCCGAAGACGCTTATGTTCACGGCAACATCGGTTGGACGCTCTACGGCGCGGGCAAATATGAGGAAGCCGTCAAATCCAGCGAACAGGCTCTCAAAATTGATACAAAACTCGCCTATGTTCGCTTCAATTTGGGGCTGATCGCGGCAGTCCAGAACAATCCCGAAACCGCGCAAAAGAGTTATAAAGAGGCATTGCCGTTTGCTGCCCTGCCCGATATTCGCGCCGCGATCAAAGACTTGCGCGACGCCCAAAAAGCGGGCAAAGACAACGACGTGATCAAAAAATCGATCCAGCAACTCAGCCAAGCGGAATACAAGGCGATTGGATTTACACGGTAAAACCACCCCCTAACCCCCTCCTTCCGTAAGGAGGGGGAATTAAGAACTCCCTACCCTTGTGCAACCAA
>CAZPZP010000443.1:0-1579 GCA_964591025.1 uncultured Chthonomonadaceae bacterium | reverse complement strand
GAATTAAGAACTCCCTACCCTTGTGCAACCAAAGGGAGGGGGAATTAAGAACTCCATACCCTTGTGCAACCAAAGGGATGGGAATTAAGAACTCCCTACCCTTGTGCGACCAAGGGGACGGGAATCAAGAACTTCCTCTCTAACCCCTCCCCTCGCAAGGAGGGGGGATCAAAACTCTTTCCCCTTGCAGGAGGAGGTGCATTTGCTCCCTCCCCTTATGGAAGGGGAGGGTTGGGGAGGGGTAAGACCACATCTCATTTCATTTCTTCAAGGACATCTCATGCAGAACCCACTACTCTCGCGCCGCAATTTGGTACGCTCACTCTCTCTTTCCGGTCTCATCGGTTTCGCCGCCTTCGCCGGACTCGGCTGTCCCAAAGGCGAGACGCCTACATCGGAAACATCCGCTGGCACAACGAAAACACCGGACTCGGCAGGCGGCAAAAAACTCGTTATCGCCGTCATTCCCAAAGGTGTGACGCATTCGTTCTGGCAAACCGTCAAAGCAGGTGCGGAGAAGGCAGCATCGGAGAACAACGCCGAGATTATCTTTATCGCCCCTCCCGTCGAAACCGATATTGTGGGACAAAAGAGTCTGATTGACGCGCAAATCGCCAACAAAGTGGACGCCATTGTTCTCGCCGCGATAGACGCCAAAGGTCTGGCGTCGGCGGTGGTCAAAGCGCAGAACGCGGGCATTCCTGTCATCACCATTGACAGCGGAATCGATCCCGATACCAGCGTCAAGTTCGTTGCTACCGACAATATGAAGGGCGGAGCCGCCGCCGCCGATGCTCTTGCCAAAATGCTGCCGGAAGGCGGCGATGTCGGCGTGATTCCGTTTGTGAAGGGCGCGGGTTCCTCCGATGATCGCGAGAACGGCTTCAAGGAGCAGCTCAAGAAATATCCGAACCTGAAAATTGTCGGCACGCTCTATTCGGACAGCGACGCGGGTAAGGCACAGGAAGTTACCAACTCCATGATCGCCGCCAACGCCAATCTGAGAGCGATCTTCGCCGCCAACGAACCCGGCGGAATCGGCGCGGCACAGGCGATCAAACAGAAGAACCTCAAAGACAAAATCAAGATTGTTGCCTATGACGCAAGCGACAAGGAGATCGAAGCACTCAAAGAAGGCACACTGCAAGCGTTGATTGTGCAGCAACCGTTCGAGATGGGGTATCTGGGCGTTAAAGAGGCGGTTGCGGCGATCCAATCGAAGACCGTCAAATCAGACAAGCCGACTATTGTTGATACTGGCGTCACGGTGGTTACAATGGCGAACTTCAACGACGCAAAAGTTCAGAAATTGCTCTATCCGACTGGCGCGAAAAAATAACCGGAAGCCCGCTTGTCTAAGTTTTGTTCTTATCGGGTACAAGAACGTACCCGCCTGAAAAACAGACGTCCTGCGGACGCACAAATTGAGAGGTTATCGCCTTCCCATAACACCAATCGCTGACAGAAACTCTTAAGGGAAACGAAAATCTTCCAAGTGGTTCGTCCGTAGGACGTCTGTACTTCAGGCGGGTACGTTCTTGTACCCGCAGTGGGTTCTTACGCACGCTGATCAATATCT
>CAZPZP010000442.1:0-4353 GCA_964591025.1 uncultured Chthonomonadaceae bacterium | reverse complement strand
ACGCGGGGCAGAGTTTCTCAACCTCAACATCCTCGCCTACTGCCTCCTGCACTGACGAAGAGGAGAAAAGGAGACAAAAACCAATGCAAGGATGCACGAAAGAACACGAAAATTAATGCAAACAATCATAAAGATAGAATTCTTGAATTGTCCCTGTGTTCCCTGTGGTTCTCTCTCTCTCCTCTTCTCCTTTTCTGCGTTAAGCGGCTTTTTCGGCGGGCAGACAGGTCTCCAATAACTCTTCGATGTGGTTGCGGCGGAGTGCTTCTCGCTCGAAGCGGAACGGTAAGCCGACTTCGAGGAGGTTAGTGAATTCTTGTGCGGGAACGGGACGGGAAAAATAGAAGCCCTGCCCGATATTACAGCCCAAGGTCTGTAGTTGAATCACCTGCTCTTCGAGTTCGATACCTTCGGCGGTTACGTCCATTTTGAGGGTTTTTGCCAGCATGATGAGGGCGGCAACGACTGCGTTTGCCTCCTCTTGGTCGCCCAATTTTTGCACGAACGCTTTATCAATTTTGACGGTATTGATGGGGAAAACGCTCAGGCTCGACATGGAAGAGTAGCCTGTTCCGAAATCGTCAATCGCCAATTTGATTCCCATGTCACGGAACTGATTGAGTTTAGCGATGACGTCCTCTAAATCTTCCATGATGACGCTTTCCGTGATCTCTAATTTGAGGAAATGCGGCGGCATCTGCGTCTCTGCGATAATCTCGGTGATGCGCTCGACCACATCGGGACGCTGCAACTGCCGCCCTGACAGGTTGACGTTCATCGTAAATGCGAAGCCCTCCTCAGAGGACGCCGCCCAAAGTTTCCATTGCTGGCAGGCTTGCTTGAGAACGTGATAACCGATAGGTGTGATCAATCCCATCTCTTCGGCAATCGGGATAAAGTGAAGGGGAGAGACTAAGCCGCGCTCCGGGTGATTCCAGCGAATCAGGGCTTCCGCCCCGGCAATATGCCCCGTTTCCAGATCGATGAGAGGCTGATAATAGACCACAAATTCGTCGCGTTCGAGGGCAAGGCGCAGTCCTGTCTCGATCTCCATACGTTCGACAACCAGCGCGTTCATCGAAGGATCGAAAATCGCATAGCCCGATTTTCCCTGTGATTTGGCGTGATACATGGCGGTATCGGCGTGGCGAAGTAAGGTGTCCTCTGTAATCTCCTGGTTGCCGCCTGTGAAGGCGATTCCGATGCTGGCAGAGGCGAACAACTCTTTTTGCGGCAGCAGGATCGGCGAACGGAACGCGAGGAGAATCCGATCCACGATTGCCACAATATCGGGAACGTCCGGTATATCTTCAAGAAGCAAAATAAACTCGTCGCCCCCCAAACGCGCCACCGTGTCGCCGGGGCGCACCGCTTCCAGCAGCCGCTCTGCTATCGTCATCAGCAGGGCGTCGCCCGCTTCGTGTCCCAAACTGTCGTTGACGACCTTGAAGTTGTCCAGATCGATAAAGATCACGGCAAGCAGTCCCGCTTTGCGTTTCGCCCGCTGCTGCGCCGCAAACAGCCGTTCCGTGAAGAGCGTTCGGTTCGGGAGACCTGTGAGGGAATCGTGAAATGCCTGATGAGCGATTTGGGCTTCCAATCCCGTGCGTTCCGAAACATCTTTGGTGAAGAGATAACTGCCGGTGATTTCACTCTCATCGTTGCGAATGGCAACAATGACCGTCTGCTGATGAATGATCCGACCGTCGCGCTGTAGTCCTTGAAGAGGGATTTCCATTTTATCGGTTTGCAGCAGAAGACGAAACGCCTCTTCCATTTTATGGACGTCGGGCGGGTAAATGGTCTCCGACCAATGGAGACCGATCAATTCTTCCGAAGCGTACTCCAGCATCGCCGTATACGCCATGTTTGCGCTGACAAAATTACCGTTGGCATCGAGGCGGGCGATTCCTTCGACGACATTTTCCAGAACCGCATTGTGGGTGCGGACTTCGTCCTCGGCATCTTTGGCGCGGCGGATATTGATCTCCAACGCCCCAAGCAGTTCATTGATTTGTTCACCGAGTGAATTGAGTTCGTCCTGTCCTGCCAAGGTGACTCGCGCCTTCGATAAGTCCATGCCGTTCATCTGACCAATGGAGATTTGACCGACCTGTTTGCCTAACTGCGAGAGCCGTATGAGGACTGCATACTCCAAAATCAGGAGGAAGACCGCACTGAAAATCACACACGCCGCCACAAGAAATTTCAAGAATAAGTTGACACTTTCAAGCCCCCTGTGATAGATTTCGCGCTGCTGTATCGTTTTGAGCAGGAAAATAGGATTCCCCTTCAGGTCGTTGATGCAAGTATAACCCGCAATCAAATTTGCATCAACCACGTGTATCGAGGTGGCAGCAGACCCCGCTAAATCTTTCAGAACTTGGCGGTATTCAGGCATATTTTTTGCTTTGCGGGTTTGAATACCGGACACATCGGATTGGGTTTGACGGCGCAGGCGATCCATCAAGCCCGAATCGAAGTGGCGTGCCATAATGATCCAGCCACGCGGTTTGCCCGTATTTTCGGAGGTTTTGATGGGGCGCACGGAGAGCATGAGAGGCACATCAATCCCGGAAATCGTCGTTGACAACTCCTGATCGGGTTTTAATCGTTTCGAGACATCGGAGAAATGCAGAGCATCCAAAACGCTTTGAGGGGAGGGCGTTCGTACAGAGGGAAGGCGGTTGATTGTAGAGGCATGGAACAGTTTGCCCTGTGGATCAACATAAAGTACCATCTCGACAGTGAGGGTTTGCAACGAGGTTGGTGTGGTATTGGAAGTGATATAGCGCGAATTTTTGTCACGCATGAATTGATAGGTATCGTCCCATGAAGCCCAATCGCTGGTTCTTTCATGAAGCGTGACAACGGTCTGCTCGAACGCTTGTTTTGTGCGGAGGGCGTTCTGCTCAATGCTTTTGCGTTCTATTCGAGTATAGTCAGCCATCAGCAGCGAACGCGACATGAGAATCAGCCCGCTGATGAGACACACCAGAGTAAAAACCATAGCCAGCAGTATTCGGCGACGTAATGTCATAGTTTCCTGATGTTCCAAGCGAGCGAGTAAAGGATAAGATTGAATGTGTTCATCATAAAAATTGCCGGGAAAATGCAACCTACTCCTTTGCGATTATCGGCGAACCTGTGATTTTCTTGAGGTTTGCGAGGACGATTGACAAAAAACGTGGGAGCCATCTTCGGGTATAATAGGGTTGAAATGTTATCGAATTCCACTGTTCTCAGTCCTATTCTCTATCTGCGGCGCAATATACGGCGTGTTCTGCCGACGATGCTGGTCATCGTTCTGGCAGTGACGTTGGTTTGCAGTATTGTTACGATTGTCGGCACGATTGACAAAACCGTTTTCACGCTTTATGGCTATAATCGCTATTTGACGGGGGTGACTCCCCGCAACGCCCTGCGCGTCAATGAGGATGAACTGGTCAAGGTTCGCGCCCTCCCCGAACTCGGCAAGCTGTATCAGGCGCACTCGTATCAGACGCAAGTCAAGACGATTTTCGGAAAAATGCCGTTTCCGCTGTTCGGTTTGGAGCCGGAAGCGCGGGCGTTGCTTATGGAACGGTGTCAGATACGCTTGAAATCGGGGCGGCTGATCGAAGAGAACAAGCCGGAGTGCATGATGTCCGCTGAAGTCGCACAGAACTTGGGGCTGAAAATTGGGGATAATGTCTGCTATCCCGAATCGGAGGACAGTTTCGCGCCGGTTCCGATCAAATTGGTGGGGTTGTTGGAGGGAGTGGTTTGGATCGGATTGACTTCGCGGGCTTTGGTGGATCGGCTGTCGCCGTTCACATGGGCGGGCTATCTCGCGTTTGCGCCGACGTACAGCGACGCGGCACAGAGTCGCCTCGACGACGCCATCGAGCGGGTCGTCAGCAAGGGGAATGCGCGGGTGTGGCGGTTTTCCGGGCTGGTGAAGGAGACGCAATCCGCCCTGACAAATTTGTATCTGATCCTCAATATCGTCATTGTGATTATCGTCGTTTCGATTTCGTTCGTTTGCGGCTTGCTCTCGAATATCTACTTCACGCAGCGACTGCCGGAGATCGCCACTCTCTCGGCGATAGGCTATCCGCGCTCCCGTTTGTTTCGTCGCGCCGCATGGGAAACGGTCATATTGTGTCTGTTCGGCTGGATACTGGGCAGCATTGTCACGATTTCGCTGTTGTGGGTGGTAAAACTGATTTTCATGGCTCCTCGCGGCTTGATTTTGGAGCCGTTCGACCTCCACGCCCTCACATTTACCCTGCCTCTTCCCGTGTTTATCGGTTTCTTCGCCATCGTCACCATTGCGGTACGCCTCAATTCACTCGACCCCGTCAGCATCAT
>CAZPZP010000441.1:0-4367 GCA_964591025.1 uncultured Chthonomonadaceae bacterium | reverse complement strand
AGGACGTCTGTTTTTGAGTCGGGTACGTTCTTGTACCCGACACTTGCAAGAGGTCTAATGGCAGTTTTGTTCCCTCGGCGGTAATTCAATGACCTAACGACCTACCGACCCAACCCGCAAAAATACTTGATGACAACCCCTAAAAATTACCGGGAACCTCTCCGACAATGTTTGTCGTGAGGAGAGAAATTTCGGTTTCTTCCCACAACGCACTCACAAACCCTGCAAGGCAGGGACGCCCGTATCGGCAGGATGCCGTACAGTCTGAAATCATCGGACACGGGCAAAATCATGGAAGAGAGAGTACGAAATGAGTTTGCGAATCAACACGAACGTGACCGCAATGAACGCGCTCCGCAATTTGCAGAACACGGCAATGCAGGTCAGTACCAGCATCGAGCGATTGTCCAGCGGACTTCGCATCAACCGAGCCTCCGACGATCCCGCTGGTCTGGCTATTTCCGAGAGCCTTCGCTCTCAGGTAGATGGTCTCACCCAAGCCATCTCCAACAGTCAGGACGCCACCAGCCTTATCAAGACGGCAGAAGGCGCATTGACCGAAGTCAATACCCTGCTCCGCAATATCCGACAGCTTGCCGTTCACGCCGCCAACACCGGCGTCAACGACCAGATTGCGACCCAAGCCGATCAATCGCAAATTGCGTCCGCAATCGCCTCCATTCAGCGCATCGCCGAGCAGACCCAATTCGGAACCAAGCGGCTTCTCGATGGAACTTCCGGTATCTCGGCAGCCGTCGTTGATACCAGCAACATCGAAGGCATCTATATGGGCGGCGTGTATGGCGGTGTCGCAACCCAAACGGGAACTGTCAATATCACCGTCAACAGCCAAGCTAGCCGCGCTCAGATTGTCGGTACAGCGACGTTCGCAACCGTCAATGCCACCCTCTCCACTGTCAATGGCACAACCATTGGCAACGGCGGAACCGTTGTTATTAACGGTCAGTCCGTCGTCGTTTCCGGTTCCGATACCGTTCAGAGCCTGATCGACAAAATCAATAACGTCTCCAATGCAACCGGCGTTTCCGCTGCCTTTACCTTTGGCAACGGTTCGGGTATGGTCTATCTTCGCCAGCAGGATTACGGCGGCAATTATCAGATCAAACTCTCTGAAAGCAGCTCGCTGATCACGGGTTCTTCCAGTACGACCCAAGCCGGTTTGAATGCAACCGTCACCGTCTTTGCCAACGGGCTTGTCAACGGCGCAGTCACAACTATTGTGACAACATTTATCGGCGGGCGTTCAGCGACGGACAACGGTTTGCGCGTCACAGATACCTATGGCAACTCAATCTTGCTTGCCGAAGCGGGCAACAGCACGGCGATCACACAGCGCACCGCTTCGACGGTCACTGCGGGAGCCTTGCAGTTCCAAGTCGGCGGCAACGCGGGGCAGACGGTCAACGCCAGTCTCGGCAATATCCGTACCAACAACTTGGGCGCGACAATTATCACTGGTTCGAGTCTTTCTCGTGTCGATGTCACGACAACGGTCGGCGCGGACAACGGGATCAAGATTCTCGACGAAGCCATCGGGCAAATTTCGCAATTGCGCTCCAATCTCGGTGCATTCCAGAAGAATGTCTTGGACAGTGCCATCCGTTATTTAGGGATCGGCGTCGAAAATCTGTCCGCTTACGAAAGCCAGATTCGCGATACGAATGTCGCTGCCGAAGTCGTGGCATTGACCAAAAATCAGATCATTCAGCAGGCGGGTACTTCCGTTCTCGCCCAAGCCAACTCGGCTCCGCAGCAGGTCTTGTCCCTGCTTCGATAAGCCATATCGCGAAGAAAAGGGAGGAGAATTTCTTCTCCCTTTTCTTCGTAAATTCCCCTGTTTTTGGGTCATGGGCGCATTTCCCCTCAAGTTGTCTTTCTTTTTTCCGATAATGTGTAGCCATCAACCTCTGTATTATTTTGTCGCGCAGGGGCAAGGGAGAGTTTCCAATGAGTTCCAGTGGCATTTCCTTTTCCGGCTTAGGTTCGGGCATAGACACCGAATCGCTGATTTCGCGCTTGATGGATTTAGAAAAGCGTCCGGCAATCAATATTGCCCGACAACAAACCCGCATCAAGCAGCAGCAGGCGGCGTATTCCACCGTTTCCGCACGATTGCTCGGAATGCAGTCTGCCTCCTCTAATCTCAATCGGCTGCGGTCTTTCGATTTGGTGGCGGCAGCAACAAGCAATGCCGATTCCGTCATCGTATCCGCCGATACCGGCGCACAAATCGGAAGCCATACGATCACGATTGGTCAACTGGCGAAGGCGCAGAAAATCAGCACCGGAAGCCGCTCCAGCCAAACTGAAGCACTCGGACTCTCCGGGCAGATTCTTGTCAATGGCAAGGCGATCACCATTGCCGCCAGCGACAATCTGCAAACCATTGCCAGCAATATCAATGGGGCGAGTATCGGCGTCAGTGCCTCGATCATCTCGCCGACTGCGGGCGAATTCTATCTCACACTGGGCAGCACCAACACAGGAATTCAAGGCAAAATCACCGTCTCCGACGCAGGAAGCGGCACGGTTTTGCAAAGTTTAGGGCTGTTCGATGCAAATCCACCCGCCGTTCGCAGTCCTATCGGAGTCAACGGAGCCGGGTCTTCGCTCTTCACCGACAGCGGAACCTCCGTCGGCACACTGCTTGGCTTGACCTCACCGGCATCTGCCACTGTCCAGGTCAATGGGCAAAATGTAACCATCAATCTCGCAGTGGATTCGCTGAGTGCGATTGCCGGTAAAATCAACACTGCCGATCCGGGAGCCGGGGCAAGTGTCGTTACTGTAACCGATCCCTTTTCAGGAAATAGCCGTCAGCAATTGCAAGTGACTTCACTGACCAGTTTCGCCGACAGCAACCATATTTTAGAGAATGTCGGGTTGGTTCAGAAAGGTTACGGTACAGGGCGGCAGTTGACGGCGGCGCAGGACGCGCAGTTCACACTCGACGGACTGACCGCAAATCGTGCCAACAATACGATCACCGATGCAATTTCCGGCGTCACATTCACGCTCAAAGGGGCGGCAGCCTCAACCGCAAATATCACCGTCAGTCGCGACTTCGATACGATCAAAGGCAACATTCAGGCGTATGTCAAAGCGTTCAATGATACGCTCGATACGGTTGCCGCCTATTCCCGGTACGATTCAGGTTCGGGCGCGACAGGCGTTCTGTTCGCGGATGGCACGATGCAGAGCCTTGTGGATGGACTCTATGAGCAGGTCACCAACAATGTGGCGGGACTGCCGACGAGTATGGCGAACATCTCGCAAGCGGGCGTCACGCTGACTCAGAACGGACGCCTCGAAGTCAACGATGCGGCACTGACCACCGCCCTCAACAACAATTTGGACGGAGTTGCCCGTCTGTTTCGGGCTTCTGGAACCCCGACAGACTCTGCGGTTCAGTTTGTTACTTCCAACGACAAAACTCGTCCAAGCAGTCCGCTCTCGGCATCGGGCTATGAAGTCGCCGTGACGCAAGCCGCAAAGCAAGCGGACATTCTGGCAGGAATGGCAGGCGGGACGCTTGGGAGCAACGAGATACTGACATTCGGCGGCTCGATTTTCGGCACTTCCACCACCGACCTCACCACAGGCTATACCCTGAACCTTCAAGCGGGCAGTACGCTCGCCGATGTCGCCTCGAAAATCAACGGAGACGCCAAACTCGGTGCGGCGTTGACGGCGTCCGTTGTGAGCGGCAAACTCAGCATTGTGACCAAGCAATTCGGGAGCAACGTGAGTCTTGCAATCAAGTCCAACTTAGCGGCGAGCGGCTCCAACAGCGGCATTGGCGATTCCATCGTAACGGCGGCAGGTCTCGATATTGGCGGAACAATCAATGGGGAAGCGGCAACGGGTTCGGGACAATTTTTGACGGGTAGCCTGAAGGGTGGCAAAGCCACCGGATTGCAGCTGCGCGTCACAGCGACAACCGCAGGGACTTATGGGCGCGTCACTCTCTCGCGGGGCGTGGCAGACCTTGTGCGCGGCTATGTCTCCCAAATGACCGATGCGTTCAGCGGCGGCTTGACAACGGCGACAACCAATATGGACGCCCAAATCAAAAGTTACGACGCCGACCTCGAATCGCTGGCGTCTCGCGTCAAAAACAAAGAGCAGACCCTGCGCCTTCAGTTTGCGGCGATGGAGGGTTCAATCATACGCATCAAATCTGCCAGTGCCGGATTAGCGCAATTGGCACTACAGCCTTCTCGATAAGAGTGGACAGGGAACAGTGGACAGGACACTTCCACAACAAAGAAGCAAAGAACACAAAGAGCAATGCAAGAATCTTTAGATTAGACCTCTTGCAAGAGTCGGGTACAAGAACGTACCCG
>CAZPZP010000440.1:3699-4369 GCA_964591025.1 uncultured Chthonomonadaceae bacterium | reverse complement strand
GGACGGCAAGAAGTTTTGTTGACGCGGTTGATTTGATATGTCATACTCTCTGATACCCCTAATCTGTTTGTCCTCTCCCTGATGGGGATGCCGCCAATGTTCCGCAAAACTTTTCTCTGTTTGTTTCTCGTTCCGCTTCTATGTGGTTGCGGCGACGGCAACGGTATGCCAGCAAATCTGCCACAAACGTCTGTTTCCCGCCAAGCCTCTGATTTTGAATTGATTGCCTCTACGACAAAGCAACGCTTTTCAAGGGGTGAATTGATCCCTATTACACTGCAAGTGACCAACAAATCTGCTGCGGCGCGAAATGTGGTTTTCAGTGCTTCATCAACAGGTGCATACGTGGTCACACAAGGCTCGACAGAGATCATACGCGGACAGAGAGCAGGCGGCGGGGCTACTACTCCGAGAACTCTTCAACCCTTCGAACAGTATTCTATTGAACTTCAGTGGAATCAAAACGATCCTCAAGGAAATCCTGTTCCTGCGGTGCGATATACAATGCGTGCCTATATGCCTGTCATCTTGGTAGATGGCGTTCAATATACGTATGCTTACGCCGCCCAAGCAGACCTCTATACAGAATCTTTGGACGTAGTTATAGAAAATTAAAACTGAAGTCTAAAGAAATCTCGATACTTTCCAACAATATCATACGAAAAGAGGG
>CAZPZP010000440.1:2292-3689 GCA_964591025.1 uncultured Chthonomonadaceae bacterium | reverse complement strand
AAAAAGGCAACAGGACGCTGCCAACGAGATACAGGAGGTATTGGGAATATGTCGAGTGATTTTCTTCCAAAGAGTGAAGACGATTTGGTGAAGTGGGCGACGCACTTTGTCACCGTGGCGACGGCGAACGCAACAACGATAGAGCTAACCGTGCCGCAGGTGCAGACGTTCGGAACCAAAGTCACGGAGTTATCGAGCAAGCGGCAGGTTGCCGAGGACACAACCGCACCGCCGCCAAAGCCGCCACCGAAGACAAAGAGGTAACACTTAAAGTGGTGGAGGCAACTGCCCGCGAGTTCAACCGCACGGTTCAGGGCAAGGTGGGCGTCAAGGACGACCTCAAGGTGGATTTGGGCTTGAAAGTACGCGAAAAGCCATTGCCACTGAAGCCGCTCATCCCGACAAAACTTCAAGTCGTCGGAAACGATAACAACAGCAATGAAGTCAGTTGGAACCCTAACGGCAACAAGTCTGGAACGACGTATGAGGTGTTCGCTTAGTTGGACGGCATCGGCGATTTCGTGATGATTGGTTCGACGGGATCGCGGAAGTTTGTGCATAGCCCCATTCAAACGGGGCGGACGGTAGTGTATATTGTGCGTTCGCGGCGCGGCGGCTCGGTCAGTTTGTTCAGCGCGGAAGCGAGCATCTATGCGAGTGCATCCGTCAATCCGCTCAAAATGGAGAAAGCGGCGTAAGGCAGAGGGTAGAAGGTAAGAAGTAGAGGGTAGGAAAAGCCCCAATTCTTGGGGCTACTTCCCATATCCTGAAATTCCGAACAAAAGCGTTCCCGCGAGGGGCGACTGAGACCGCAACGTGATAGACACAATAGAAGTTTTGGGGTGTGGATTCGTCCACAACAAATGCCGCACTTTCAGGGAGAATTCTTCGAGATACGGAACGGTTGTCGCCGAAACACTCATTGAGGCAGACGGCGCGACATCGTCCAACGCCCGAATTTCTCGCCCATAACGCAGAGGAATTTCCACTTTGCGCCCGTCAGCATATTCCACTTCATAAGCCGCAATCAACGTGTTCGGCTCCAACGCCACGCCCGCCGCATGAGTGAAAATCAAAGTCTGCGCTTTTCGGTTGACCGCCATTTTTATCGTATCGGGAAAATTCTGCGGCGTTCCCGTCCCGCGCAAACCAACGGCACGATTTCCCCACTCTACCGAAGATTGCGACAACGGTTCGAGGGAAGTTGTGCGTTTGGGCGGCGGCTCATTCTTGCCAAGAGGAAAAAACGGCAAATGATAAGGATTAGTGATCAAGGAGACATTGGCACTCTCTCCGAAATCCATGCTCCAACTCAATGCCGGAACCGTCCCGCGATAACTTCGTGCAAACACCGTTCCGGCATCATAAGGCAAACTTCCTCTGCCAAATCCCTCATC
>CAZPZP010000440.1:947-2282 GCA_964591025.1 uncultured Chthonomonadaceae bacterium | reverse complement strand
CCTCATCCGTTCCCAAAGGACGCGGACTTGAATTGCCGCCGCTCCACGCATATTCCGCCGCCCAAATGTACGCCGCAAATTGCTTGAAGTCCGAGTATAGCAGGCTTTCGCTGCTGTCATAGCCCGCCCACGTCGTTTGAATCGTGCCGAGTGCCTTGTTTGCGATGGTTTGCTGCGCCCAGCCTATGATATTTTCCCCTTGAAACCACGCACTGCCAAGCGTCTCGAATCCGGCGTCCTGCAAGATCGAAAGTCCGTTGCGCTGTTCACTGCCCGGCTCATACCGCCAATCAGCGATGATTGCGTCTTTGGGCAAAGCGGCGCGGCGCATTCGGGCGTCTTCAACCGATTCGGCGTTTGCAGCAGTAAGTTTCGGTACGCCTTCGACAGTTGCGCCCTCCGACTCGTGCAGGAGCATATCGCCCCACAGCATCGGGCGGACTTTCTGCGCCCGAAGCCATTCCGCGATTTTAAGTGTATCGTCAAGGAACAATTTCGTGATGCCCTTGGCGATATTTTCGAGGCGGGCGGGGTACTTGTCCGGCTGATTTCCCACAACAATCTTCACTTCATCATGCCCGATATGGAAATACTTCGGCTTGAAAATCTCCACCGCCTCACTGTAAACGTCGAACACAAAGTCATACACCTTCGGGTCGGACGCATTGTAGGCATAAGGATAATTTCGGTCTTCGGCGAGTTCGAGATTGCTTTTGTTCTTGAACATCCATTCGCTGTGACCAAGCGTATTGACCAGCGGAATCGGCTCGATGAAATGCTGCCTTGCAAACACAACTTCGGCTTTCAGGTCAGCAAGCGGCATGGAGTTCGGCACATGAATTTCGGGGTGCGTCTTCCACTGCGAGTACTCACACTCCAACACCAGCACATTCATCTTATACCGCGAAAATATCCGCTCGATAAGTTTCTTATGGAACGGCAGAGCATTGCGCCCGACAAAAATATGCGCCGCCCGAAACTTCAAACTTGGATAATCCACAATCCGAACACACGGCAGACTTTTCCCGTTGCTCTGCTCGACAATCTGCCGCAGAGTCTGTAAGCCATAAAACGCCCCCTGCGCGTCCACTCCGACAATCTCAATTTTGTCCTTCGCAATCGTCAGCGCATAGCCTTCACTCTGCGTGACATTCGGAACGGTTCCAATTTTGACAGTGAAAAACGCCTCAGATGCAGGTTTCGGCGTCACTTTATATTTCCGCTTGATTTCCCGAAGCAACTCCTGACAGGCGAGCCGAAGATTTTTGCCCGCCTCGGATTTCGGAGTCTCGAAGCGATACGTCAAACGATCTGGCAGAGGACACATTTCGTATG
>CAZPZP010000440.1:0-937 GCA_964591025.1 uncultured Chthonomonadaceae bacterium | reverse complement strand
GGGGGGAATGATCAATGGGTGTGTCGTTTCAGTGCCAACAGGAATTTGTTGCTTTGGCAGAAACTTCGCGGCAATGTTCAGGGCAGGAGTTTTTGCTTTTGGCGCAGAAGTGGGATTGACGGGCATTATTGTCAGTGTAAGGGTATTGATCGTCTCTTTGCCGGGTTCGAGCGTGCTGCCTGAATAGCCGATCCAGAGTGTTTTGCGGTCACTCTGAGAATTTTGGCGCGAATCGAACATGGTTGCGGCGAGATTAGCATTTTGTGCCGCAAGGGTCAGAGTCCCGAAAGTGGTATCGCTTACCGTCAGTGTATCGAATTTCGGCGCGAACTTTCCGAGCTTGATGCCGATTCTGCCGTGGTGAGAGGAGTCGGCTTGCACGGGAGTCGCTTCATACCAAGCACCGACGAACGGATATGCCCACAGCCGCGCCGCATTCCATTCGAGCAGTGCCGATTCTTTGCCGTCCCATTTTGCCCGCAATGACAATATCACGCGATTGTCCGGCAGAACCTCGACGCGCTGAGTCGCCGCGAACGTCTGCCCTTCCCTCTCGAACGTATATTTTGCTGTATATGCCACGCCTCCATTTGCCAACGCCTCACGCTCTGCGGCAGGCGGCTTGCTCCCCGAACCATAGTAGCCGCGCCCATAATCGGCGGAAAACACCTGCACGATTCCGCCCTGAATTACCGGAATGCCGTCATAATCGAGGAACAGACCACCGTTTTGCCAGCGCGAAGTCCAGCGTCCGGTTTGTGTCGGTTGCGCGGGATCAGGAGAATTTTGTGCCGCAAGAGGAAACGCGAAGCAAAGCAATGCCAAAATAGGAAACCAATTTTTCACACGATTTTCCTCTCAGGCAGGAACAGAGCGATTGTTTGCGGAATTGTCGGCTATGCGTTATTCTTGGTCGCGCCAAAAGTCGGGGATTGTG
>CAZPZP010000439.1:0-4372 GCA_964591025.1 uncultured Chthonomonadaceae bacterium | reverse complement strand
AGATAGGCAGTGATGGCTTCGATGAGGGTATCGGCATGAGCAACGGGAGCGCGGTTGCCGCAACGCATGGGATCGGCGTTCATAACCGTTCCATCATAGACACCAACGCCGCTATGGAGGGGTTCCACAGTGCTTCCGTTGACACCAACGGAAGCATCGGGGAGGGCAACGGAGCGAGCGTTGCCCCCAACGGCGGCTCCGCTGACGGCAACGGAAGCGTCGGGGACATCAACGGAAACATTGGGGACGGCAACAGAAGCACCGTTGAGGACAACGCTCGCTCCGTTGCCCATAACAGCGGAAGCGTTGGGATGAAATTCTGCACCATCGCAGACGCCGTACTCACAGCGCATTTGGGCGCGAGCGGCGCGGGTATATTTGACGAAGGTTCCGAGGGCAAGCAGTTGACGCGGGGTAAAGAGTTTTGCCCAAGTATCCAGACCATAGAGAGGAACGCGAAAGCCGAGCGTCTCTTTGGGAGGCAAAGACTCGTGCGGCAAGCCATACGGCAGTTCGTTCTCCAACTCGGCAAGGGCATCGGCGGCACTTTCGGCAGCGCAGCACTCCTCTTCGGTGGGAAGGCGATACTGCTTGCCGTTGGGCGTATCAATCACGACGGCGGTCAGGACGGCTCCGAGATTGCCCTCCTTGCCGATGCGCTGAATGGCGGCGGACGGAATAAACGCGCCGCTGTCGTTGTCGCCGGTAGCCGGACACTGCACGCCGTTGCGCGACATCGTGCCTTCACCGACTTCGCTCTCCTTCGTAGGTGTAAAAATGCTGAACTCGAAGCGATTGCGCTCCGCGTTATAGCCGATTTTCAGGGCGCGAAGTTTGGCTTTCTTGGCGTCGTCATTCTGCTTTTTGCACAGCCAGAGGGTTTTCAGGAGCGGAACGCGCAGACCTTTGCGGGCGGGATCGGGATGCGGCACGGTACGCGCCCAGAGATACGCGACGGTGGGGCAAATCGGGTTGCTGTCACTGACGGGCTTGGCGGGATCGCGGGGCAATCGGGGATAAAAGGCGTCGAGATCGCGGCGGGCATTCTCCAAAACCCATTCGCCCCAATACCGGACGTGCGCGGCGAGATCGCCCTCCGTCTCCGAGACAATTTGAGTGGCGGCGGCGTTATGGGGCATCGTCCACGTTTGACCGGCAAGGCGGTGCGGATAATCGAGAGTGCATTTGAGCAGGAACCACGCGACGGGGTTGTAATCGGACGCGGTGACATCGCAGCCGAGTCGCATGGCTTCGAGGGGAATGGCTCCTCCTCCGGCGAACATATCGAGAACGCGGGGCGCATTGCCGCCATGCGCCGCCCGAATTTCCTCCCGAAACTGCTGCAATTCGGCGTCAACGCGCTCCTTTTCCGCCTTCTTCTTGCGATCTTTGGTGTCGCCAATCCAGTGCAGGACTCCGCCTTCGGTGGTCTCCTTGCCGCCGTCCTTGACAATGCTTCCGCCGATGCGCCGTATCAATTTGTCCTGCGCCTTTTTGGTGTCGGGATTGGGCAATAAGGCGGCAAGCAGGGCGGCGCGACACGCGGCGAGAGGACGGCGTGCGGGCCAAATGTGAAGCGTGGAGATATGCCCATGCCGGACATTCTTCTCGTGGACGCTGTCAATGCTGGTTTCACGGAGGGGGAACGCCTCTTCGATAAGGCGGCGGTCATCGGTCATCAGAGAGTGTATCCTGATTCTACTGCGGGCGAGACTGAACCCGGAAAGATTGAACCCTATCATAACATTCCGGCGGGCGATAAGTCAAGGCGAAGCATTGGGCTTGAATTTTGTCTGCAAGTCTTATTGCCCACAATGTGAGAGGTGAATTCAGGCGTTCGGCTTTGCCGCCGCGCTCTTGATGTCGCCCGCACTGAGGATAACGCCGCCGCTCGACGCAATCAATGTGCCGAACGGGTCACAAACGCGGTACAATGTCGGCGCGTCGGTCTCGCAGCCATACACAACATACAGCCAATAGCGGTCACGGTGATTGACGGCTTGTTTCCATTCGTTGTCCGTCAGATGCACGTTGGCGGTTCCGCTTCGCCCCTTGACTTCGATATACCGAACGGTTCCATCGGGGCGTGTGGCGCGAAGGTCGAAACCCATGGCAAGCGCGGGATTGGAGACATCTTCGACGACTGCGCCGCGCTCTTCTTCATATTTGCGGGCGAGAGCAACGGCGATCTGCTCGGCTTCGGCTTGCGCCTTGCGTTCCGCCGTGACAATCGGATCGGGGAGAACAAGGGCGCGGGAATAGATCGTGACCGGTCCCAGCGTGACAAGTTCATACTCTTTTTTGAGGTCGGCAATCGCGGCATCGCGCACAGCGTCGAGGGCAGAAAGTTCCGTCATCAAGCGGCGGAGTTTGGTGTCGGCGGCAGGAGTGCCTTTTTCAACCTCCTGCTTGAGTTTCATGCGCTGTTCCATCCCTTCGGCGAGTCGGAGATTGTAGGATTGGCGAATTTGCTTTTCGCGCTCCGGCATTCTGTCCTGAATCTCCTTCTGAACCGTTTCCAATGCGCCGAGTCCGAACTCGGTCAGAACAAAATTCGAGACGCTGTCCCTGTCATCCTGATATGGCTTGAGGGCATCGGGAACGGAGGCGACGGTTCCGCTTTCTGCCGGTGTGAGCGTCAGGAGAAGATGTGGCGCAACTGCCTCACACGTTCCATCGGTACGAATGCAAACGCCAGTCATCACTTCGGTCAGGGTTTCGCGTTCGCCGTTGGGAATGCCGCTGCTGTCCAGCACATCGCGCACGACGGGGACTTTGGCGAGAAAGAACAGTCGGGGTTCTTCGGCGGTTTCATCATAGAAAATTCCGCCGCGTTGCGCTTCTGCATCGAACAGACCGAGAAACTGATTGGCAACGGCATCATAAACGAGTTCGCCGGGATGGAGATAAACGGCAACCGGCGTCAGGGATTTGGGTGGAAGGGCAAGCGATCTGTCGAATGTCAGATTGTCGCGCAGTTCGGGCGGATACGATTCGAGGGCTTTGCGAACGGTGTCCGGCACGTCGCGCAAAGCAAACAACCCGCGCAGTTCGCCATCGAGAACGATTCCGAGTCGCTCTGTCATCTGCACGAAATGTTCGCGTACAAATGACGGCATCATGCGCCGGATTTCAGCGTTGGCGCGGCGTTCGTTGAGGGCTTGTAGAACGCCGCGCACTTCGGTCAGTTCCACGCGCCGCTTTTGTTCGTCGAGGCGTTGCAGAATGGCGTTTTCGGTCAGGGTTGCGTTGATGGTCGCCACGACTTCGGCGTCTTTGCCGCCGACTGTTGCCTGAAAGATCAGTTCGCTGATGTTGATATTTTGGAACTGTTCGCCAATGACATCGAAAACGCGGTCATCGAGGCTTTCTTTGATGCGTTCCGTCTTTTCAAGGAGGGTTTCCAGCACACTGCCTTCGCGGGTGTTTTCGGCGATGAAGTTGAATAGGACAACATCCCTGTCCTGCTTGTAGCGATGGATGCGCCCCATGCGCTGCTCCAAACGCGCTGGGTTCCACGGTACATCATAATTGATAAGGAAGCGGCAGAATTGCAGGTTGATGCCTTCTCCTGCGGCGTCGGTGGCGATGAGATACAAGCCGTCGTCTGAGCGGAAATGCTGTGCCTGTACTTCTCGCTCCTTGTAGTCCATGCCGCCGTGGATCGTGGCAATGCGTCCTGCCATGCCTTTGGCTTCCATACGCTCGACAAGGAATTTCAGGGTGTCGCGGTGTTCGGTAAAGATCAGAAATTTGTCGTCGGGATATTGCTGCACGGCTTGCCAGAGACGCTCGAATTTGCTTTCCAGCGTTTGCCCGTCATACGCCTCCTGCGCCAATCGAATCAAAACCCGGACTTCTTCACGCTCCCGTTCCAACTCTTCCAAAGACCGGGCAGAGGTTGCGCCCATCACGTCAAGGTCGAACTGCTCGGCTTCCTCGATGCCATTTACGGCAGATTCTTCATCCGCCGTCTTCGCGGAGCGAATATCTTCTGTCGGAAGTGTCTGCTGCTGGCGTTCAAGTTCCTGCTGTTCCAAAATTCCGGCGAGGATGCGGCGCACAATGTCCGCCAATTTCTCCTCGCGGCGTCGGAGTGAGCAAAGCAGGGCATAGGTTGAGGAAGCAAGGCGGCGTTGAATCACCGAAAGTGCCAAACCCACGCTGGCGCGGTTGGCGGCGTTCGTCCGCGCATAATACTCTTGAATGTATTCGGTGGTGGCTTCGTAAAGAGTGCGTTCTGCCTCGTTGAGCGGATAGGAAACCGTCCTGCTGGAGCGTTTCGGGAACAGCGGATTGCCCTCGAAATTGACCATTTCCTCCTTCATTCTTCGCAGGAGATGTTGTTTGCGCGTCTGAGGCGCGGCACGCT
>CAZPZP010000438.1:0-4375 GCA_964591025.1 uncultured Chthonomonadaceae bacterium | reverse complement strand
CTGTTTTTGAGTCGGGTACGTTCTTGTACCCGACTTACGCAAGAGGTCTATTATATCACGTAACTCACCTCTCGCAACGGGGGTTTTCAACCCCCGTTGCGAGAGGTGAGTAATTTAAGGCTCAATTTAGTCTAAACGTCAATCAACAAAAACGGGTGTCATTTTAGCGGGTTGTACTGAACCCTCAAAACTGGACACGTAGTGTGTTTTTACCACTGAGAAATATTTTCCCACGAGAGATTAAGGCGAATAGACAAATTCGTTGAGATTAAAAAGCGCGTGACAGAACCGGGTCAATGCCTCATTTCCATTGGCACGATCTTTCAGGAAGGCAAGTGCCAGTGTTCGCTCTTTGGCTGTCGGTTCGCGCCCAAATGCCAAAGGGTATGCCCGCTCGATTTGTGTTGCTGGTTCGTTGCCGACTTCGCGCCGCAGTCGCTCGGCGAACTTTTGTGCTTGAACCTGCATCAGTGGATCGTTGAGAAGGGTCAAGGCTTGGGTCGGCGTCGTCGTGATGTTGCGTGCTGTCACCGATGCCGTGATCTCCGGGCAGTCGAACACTTCCAGCGACGGGAACAACAAAGATCGCTTGACCTTGATGTAGATGCTGCGCCGCCACGTTTTCGGACTGTCCTCACCTTCCTGCCAGTTGACGCCCTGAAACGTATCGGCACGCAGCGACGGATCGACGGGCGGATAAACGGGTTCGCCATACTGTGTTGGATTGAGAGTTCCTGCCACGCCGAGAATGCTGTCACGGATAATCTCGCCTTCGAGGCGGCGCAGAGGCATTCGCCAATACCACTTATTAAGGGGATCGCTTTGGGCGGCGGCGAGACGCACGACATTGGATTGCTGATAGACACTCGAAAGCAAAATCATGCGGTGAATCGGCTTGATATGTCCCCCATTGCGCTGAAACGTGACTGCCAGCCAATCGAGCAGTTCCGGGTGAGACGGCAGTTCGCCGCTGATACCGAAATTGCCGGGCGTATTGACCAAGCCGCGCCCGAAATGCTGCCGCCAAACCCGGTTGACCCAAACCCGCGCCGGAAGCGGATTGCCGGGAGCGGTCAGCCATTCGGCAAGGGCGCGGCGGCGTCCCGTCGTATTGGAAGTTGCAGCACTGGCAGGAATCGTCGCCTCGCCGCCGGGAAGCGCACAAATGAAGCCGGGTTCAACAATTTCGCCGGGATGCGCGGAATCGCCTCGAAGCAGCAGATGATGCGGTGCGTGCGTGCGTGCCTTGTCCGTAATGGCTTGCATCATCGAATACGGCTTGAGTTTGGCGTTGCCCTCTTTGATGCTCGCACTCAGGCGGCGATATTCGACGGCATCGGCAGGAGACAAGACTGCAACAAGATTTTCGTCCGTGAGCGGCTTCTTCTGCTGCTTGGCGAGATCGCACGCCTTTTGCCATAGCGGAGTAAATTTGTCCTCGAAAGGTTTGACCTGCGCCTTGATTTCGGCATTTAATCGATCAATCGTGCGGCGTTCTTCTGCCGTCGGAACAGGCAGTTCGCGGCGTTCAGTGGGCGAAAAAATGGCGGACAGGCGATAATAATCCGTAATTTTGACAGGGTCGTATTTGTGATCGTGACAGCGGGCGCAGCCGAGCGTCAATCCAAGAAACGTCTGTCCCGTCGTCGCTACTAAATCGTCTAATTCATCGGAGCGAGTTTTCGCATCTTTCTGAACAATATCCTGAGGACCTGCCGCCAAATAGCCCGTCGCGATCACCGAGTCGGGATCGTTCGGAGCGTATTCGTCCCCTGCAAGTTGCTCTCGCACGAAGGTGTTGTAGGGCTTATCGCGATTGAAGGCACGAATTACATAATCGCGGTATTTATAGAGGAGTGGGCGGTCTTTATCGCCCTCGAATCCGCCGCTGTCGGCATAGCGTACAATATCGAGCCAATGCCGCGCCCACCGTTCGCCATAATGCGGACTGGCAAGCAGCCGATCCACTACCTTGTCGAACGCTTTGGGAGATTTGTCGCTGACAAACGCTTCTACCTCTTGCGGCGTCGGCAGCAACCCGATCAGATCGAGAGAGGCGCGGCGAATGAAAACACGGCGCGGGGCGGGCGGATTCGGCTTGAGTTTGTTTGCGTCGAGCATAGTCAGCACAAAGGCGTCAATGGGCGTTTTGACCCACGGCTCTCCCGCGTGCGTTGGAACTGGGGGCAGTTTCGGCGGCACGAACGCCCACCAAACTTGTTTGGTGGCACTGTCTATCGTGCCTTCCGTCCAAACGGCTCCGGCGTTGATCCAGCGTTTGATTTTGGCGACTGCCTCGGTGGGCAGTTTGCCGGTGGGGGGCATGGCGGGGTTGCGTGCGCCTGAGATCACCTGATACAGCAGACTTTTTTCCGCTTTGCCCGGAACAAGGGTTTTGCCCCGCGTGCCGCCTTTTTGTGCGCTAGCAAACGAACGCAAATCCAGTCCGCCGAGTTGCACCTCCGCGCCATGACAGCCAAGACAGTTTTTGACCAAAAGGGGGCGAATCTCTTGAATAAAATAGGCGACTTTGTCGGTCTGCGCCGTCGCTTGTTCGCAGACCGCCAAACCGAATAAGAGCGCAACGAGAGTAGGAGCGAGAATTTGCCGTCTCATTTTGTGCTGATTGTCTCCTGCTCATGGGTCACGACACGATAAATATCCGCAGAGTTCTGCTGACGTTGTGCAACCGCTGTGACGGCATAAAGCGTCACGATGCTGAACACCAATAGCGTCACATAAGCGAGACTGCCGAAATTGCGCCGCGCCCGTCGCTCCCAACTCAGCACAAACCATACCGTTACGATGAGAAGAACAAGAATCATTGCCGCCTCCCGTGCCTGCCTGTATTGCCCTTACGCCGAATTGTCGGTAAGAGTTTCCTCATAGTGCAGCAAAAAACCTGCTTTCATTCGACGAATGGGAAAGTGCCTCGTTATCTCCAGAGCAGGAAACATTCCATCGGAAAACGAAGAGAACTCTTATGAAGCAACCCAAAGCAGTCAAGCGCAATATCAATCCAGCGAGAGAAGGGACAATCCGCCTGTGGAGTTTGCAGCCCATAGACGTTTGGGAGTGTCTACGCCTTGAAGATGTGATTTCCGTGACAGAATTCACTTCCGTTGGAAGATACAAAGACTCAATAGGCACTGGGGTGCGAATCAAAGTTAAGGCAGCCGGGTGTTGAAAACACTCGTCAGGAAAAAACAAGCGTCTTTCAGAGGCACACTCCCGAAACTCTTCGCGTACCCGCACAACCTCTACTGCCCTAAATTTGATTCGCACCCATGGCACTGCCTTGAAATGAGCCAACGACTTCAACGCCCGGATTCCTCCCCTTTTGCCTTGTCCTGTTCCCTACTACCCTCTATTTCTTACCCTCTGCTGGCGACGCTTTCGGATCAGTGGACGTGATAATCACAAAGTCGGCGAGGTCGGTATAGTCGCTGAGGTTCGGCGTCGGGAATTTGGCGTCGGGACGCACGCTCACCGTTCGAATTTTCAGTGATGGCATTGCTTGGCGAAGGCGATCTACAATGCCGTAATTGCGATCACTGTGCATGGAGCCGTTGAGATGAACGACGAGATGCTTGCTCTTGTCGCGGCGCAGGAATTGGAGTAAAGAATCTGCCATTGTTGCATCCCAAAGTGCTTGTGCCGCTTTCATGTTGGCAGGGGACGGCATGGCGGGCATGGCAGCAGACGGCGCGGCTTTGGGGTCTGTTGCGGTATGCGACCCTCCGAAAATTTCGTCCAATTCTTTCTCATAGCCCGCCGGAAGTGTCATCGAATAGGGCAGGGGAGCGAGGTGAGTGCGGGACGCCGACGGCAAACTTTGCAGTGCGGCTTGTCCCTTCCGGCTGACAATGCCGACATAGCGGCGCGGCGCATTGGTTCCGATGACAGGCAAATTGCGCTCTTTGAGGAGTTCGACCATCGGGCGATAGTGATCTTTATAGTTGGGCCATGGACGCGCCGCTTGCAGAAAATTCGCCTCTGTGATCTGTCCGGCAAGGTATTCGTCGAGAACGCCCTGAACGTCCCGCTCGAACATCTCCATTCCCAACGCCACGGGAAGATTGCGCCCAAGCAGTGTTTGCACAATCGCTTTTTGCAGGTCATGCCCGCCTTTATGGTCGTGATTTTCGCCGAGGAAAACGACATCCGATTCTGTCAGCGCGTCCACCATCGCGGCGAAACTCGACGGCGTCTGTCCCTTCTCCCACACCACAAAATCGGGCGTCTGTGCGTGCGCTTCCATAGTCATCACAAGGCTCACTCCTATTCCCACAATCCAACGCATCATTCTCTTTTTCATATTCTCTCCCTATTTCTTCAACGGTTCGATTCTTCTGTGCATTAGACCTCTTGCAAG
>CAZPZP010000437.1:0-4376 GCA_964591025.1 uncultured Chthonomonadaceae bacterium | reverse complement strand
AGTGCGAAGCACGGCACGGCGGAACGAGACACGAAGAATTTATTCTGCCGGACTCTTGTAAGAGGTCTAATGACCCGATCTCCCAACGACCCAATAGGTTCCGCCGTGCCGTGCTTCGCACTCAAATGCCACGGCACGATTTTGTTTGGGGTTTTTACTCTTTACGTACGAAACACTGTGATATATTTCGCACTCTCTGATCGAATTTCCTGCTTGGAGCGGAATTTCCCTGTCAAATTCCGACAGGGTGCAGGGAAATCCCGTAAAATTAGCGCAGAGCAGGGTCTGCCGAACCGTTCCAAAATCCGTTGTCACGAGTTCCATCGCGATTATAATCGTCGAGTGCATTCAGTTTCATCGCTTTGGAGTGACCATCGCAGAAGGTGACCGAGACCATTCCCGTATGACGCTCTGCCGGAATCGCTCGACATCGCCAAAATCCTGCCCCAACTGCACCCGAACCACATTCATTCGCGCCCTGATCGCCATAGCCTTGCATATCGCCGGACGGACGCGCTCCGCGAACCGATGCCAAGGGAGGATCGATCACATACTGCCCGGCAATCGTCGTATTGTCGTCACGGCGAACCCCGTTGGTATCGGCGATAACAACGGTTTCGGCGGGAACGGTAACAGCAGAATCCGGTGCGGTATAGGGAAAACGACTGTTGCCGAGATACTGATAATTATAACCATATCCGCCAAAAAAAGCGCGTGGATTATGAACGAACGCCTTGCTTTGCAGCTCTTTCGGTTGAGAAGGGCAAAGAAAAATCGGCTCGTTCTTGACGTAAGGGTAGGTGAGGTCTGGCCACTTCGTCCGTGGGGTTTGGCTTGAGGGCGCAGAGTGTTGCGGGAAGCCTTCATAATCTTGAACATACATCGCCATAGCTAAACCTTGCTGTCTCATATTCGAGACGCAGGAGGTCTGTCGGGCTTTTTCGCGGGCTTGGGCAAAGACAGGGAAAAGTATCGCCGCCAGAATCGCGATAATCGCGATGACGACGAGCAACTCAATCAAGGTAAACGCATTCTTTCTCATATCGGGAATCGTCCTTAAAGGAAAATTTGCAACTCTCTCCGAAACAGTCTCGATCTCTGTCGGATCGTTTTCTCATTCACTTAGCGTGTTGTTTCGACGATAGAGAGAAAGTTCCTCTGTTTTGAGGAACCATTTCCTGCTTTGTATCGTCTCGTCTGCGCTTATGATCTCTCATTAGTCATCGGCACAGAAAATTTTGATGACAACGTAGAAGATTATGCCATATACTTCC
Organism: uncultured Chthonomonadaceae bacterium; assembly: GCA_964591025.1. Taxonomy (GTDB): domain Bacteria; phylum Armatimonadota; class Chthonomonadetes; order Chthonomonadales; family Chthonomonadaceae; genus CAZPZP01. Next base: position 3,102 of record CAZPZP010000437.1, on the reverse strand, counting down.
TTATCGGAAGATGATTTACCTCAAGATTTTATGCATAAGGAGACAGTCATGATGCTGCCTTCGATGGAGAGTATACAGGCGTTGCTCAACGCCGTTCCCGGAGTGGTCTGGGAGGCGTGGGACGAACCCGATGCCGCAACTCAGCGCATCAACTATGTCAGTGACTACATCGAGCAGATGATGGGCTATAGCGTGCAGGAATGGCTCGCTACACCCAACTTTTGGCTCAAAGTTGTTCATCCTGACGACCAAGAATGTGTTACAACGGAAACCGCCGCGATTTTTGCTTCGGGCGGGTCAGGGCTTGTGACGTTTCGGTGGGTTGCGAAATCAGGCAAAATCCTGTGGGTCAATGCTCATTCTGCGGTGATCTGCGACCAAAACGGTCAGCCTGTTGGTATGCGTGGTGTTACGCTTGATATTTCCTTTCAGAAAGAAGCGGAAATTGCCTTGCGCGACTCTATTCTCCAAACCCAAGACCGTATCGGCAACAATCTCCAATTTATCGCGTCCCTCATTGAAGAGCAAATTCTTGAATATCACGATGCGGTTCCGGTTACAGAACTGCGGCAGGTCGGTTTACGACTTGCAATGCTCGCTGAAGTTCAGAGTATTGTCACCGAAGCCATTCGTCAACATCAGGATATGGATGCAATTCCCGCGCACACGATTTTGGAAGTTTTACCCGGTATGTTCACGGTAGAATCGCGCTCTCGTCCGCTCCGCATTGAGACTGATGAGGTTTATCTCTCGGCTGCCCGTGTCAACAGTCTCGCTATTGTTGCCAGCGAGTTGATCGGCAATGCTTATCGTTATGGCAAAGGGGTGATCACCGTGAAAATGTGTGTGGAAGGGGACAAGGTCGTTTTCACCGTGAGGGATGAGGGCGCGGGCTTTCCCGCAGACTTCAAGGCACATGACAGCATCAACACGGGATTGAACCTTGTGCGGAGTATTGTTTGGTCGGGACTTTCAGGACGTGCCGCCTTCACAAATCTTCCCGAAGGCGGCGCGTGCGTCACGGTGACATTTCCCTGTCAGGAATGAGCGTTAAGGCGCGTAGTCGCGCCAAAGCCAGCGTAGCGATTCCGGCATGATGGCGCGTCCGTGATTATCGCTGTGAAAGCCTTGACCCATCACAAAGAAATGCTCGTAACCTTTATAGGTGAGCGCAGCGTTCATGGCATAGTTCATATAGGGCCACGATCCGTGTTCGTTGTCGAGGTCGTTGGTTCCATCTTGCAGGAACACACGAATCGGCTTCTTCTCCGTTTTGCGGATCAGGCTTGGGTAGTTGTCGCCGCCGGGTTGGACAATGCGCCCGTCTTTGAGCCGAGTTGCGATCCCCGTAAAACTTCCCACCCAAGACAGCACTTTCGAGAAGGCATCGGGGCGTTCCCACGCCGCCGTAAACGCGCAGATTCCGCCGCTTGAGATTCCCGCAACGGCTCGGCTTGCTGCGTTCTGCTTGAGTTTGACTGTTTTTCCGGCTTCCGGCAATATCTCCTCCAACAAGAATCGGACATACTGATCCGAGAGAGTATCGTACTCGAAACTGCGATTCGATCTGCCGTCTGCGAAGGTTCCGGGCGTGATGAATATCCCGATAGTGACGGGCATCTCTTTTTTGGCAATGAGATTGTCGAACACGACGGGCGTATAGTTTTTCGCCCATTGCCCGTCTTGGAAAATCATGACGCACGCGGGAGTTTCGGCTTTGTACTGTGCGGGGATATAAATCCACCAATCGCGGGTTGTGCCGCCAAAAATTTTGCTGCTGAACTTGCCCATTTCGCGCAGTTCGCCTTTGGGAACGCTGTCGTCTTTTCGCATTTCGGGCTGCTCGATATAGCGTTCGACTTGCCCAGTGCCCTTTGTTGTGCTATCCACGACGAATGACCAGCGAAAGGCGGTTCCGTTGGCAACGGTCATGGCATAGGTGTAGAGATTGGTGCCTTTGAGTTTCTTGAGGGGGTAGGAGATTCCGCCGCCGAGTGCCTTGAGTGTGACTTCCTTTGCGCCTTCTGCTTCGATAGCCCAAACGAGGGTCATGCCGTCTGCCTTCATTGCTCCGGCTTTGAGGGCGTTGGCATCAAACCAACCGCGCACCGTTTCCGCCGCATTCATTGCTTCTGCGTCGGAGATTGTTTTCTTCGCAATCAATTTTTCTAACGCTTGCGGGGTCATTTTATTTTGTGCCATTGCGCTGGATGCTAACGCCAACAGTGCCAATGCCAATGCGCCTTTGAGTAGTCTCGTCATCGAATGCTCCTTATGGCTTCGCGCCTTCGAGATATTCGGCAACGGGGGAGGGGTTTCCTGCTTTGGATTGGTATAGCTTTTTCAGGAAATATCGGGAACGGTGATTTGGGTGGGGCATCGGCAAATAATGCGGGTTCGTTGACGATCTCCAAGCCATAATCTTTGCGGAGTTGGTTGAACGTAAATTCGTTGTATGCCATGCCGTGTTTTTCCTCGTGGGCGCGATGGATGAATTATACCTCATCGGCATTGTCGGCAGAGCGCAGGAGTTGGTCTTGTTGGGTGGCGTCTGTATACGCGGCGGCGCGGAGAAGGGTATCGTCTTCGGCTTTTTGGGAGGCGCGAAGATATTCGGCTTGAGGGTTGATCTTCGCATAGTCAATCCGGGTTTGGGTTACGAATTTTCTTTCATCTTCACTGAGGCGCATGGTTGACACCGATTCGATGAGTTCGTATTCTTCGGGGGTAATTTTCCTCATAAAGCGTTTGAGTGAATGCCATCGCCCCAAACGAGAAGCGGAAACAATCAACCATCCTCCACCTCCGCAAAGGAAAGCAACTACAAAAGGAGAAGCGGTAAATGTCAGTACCATGACAGCAAGAAACGCGGGAATGCCAAGTGCAAGAATATAGCGGAAAGAGAATTTATGCCAATGCTGATATATCTCAGAGATTTTCTCTTTGAGAATTTCTTCTTGGAGACGCTCGTCTTTCTCTTCGGCTTCCATTTGATCCAGCATACGGCGGGCGTGTAGTTGAGCATTTGTGGGATTATCGGACATAGCGAAACACCTCCTATAATGGAAAATTCGGCAGAGCGAGTGCTGTTTCCTGCCTCTA
>CAZPZP010000436.1:0-4378 GCA_964591025.1 uncultured Chthonomonadaceae bacterium | reverse complement strand
AAGCAGGAAACCGCATTCTCTGCGGCGAATGTGCAAGCCGAACTGACTCTTCTTTTGGAGCAAACTCTAATGGCATTCTGCGAACTCAAGTATTTCAGCCGCTCGCTCGGCAAAGCGATGGCGGCGAACATTATTCTGCCCGAAAACAACATGGCGGGACCCTATCCCGTGTTTTATCTGCTGCACGGTTTAAGCGACGATCACACGATTTGGGCGCGGCGCACCAGTATCGAACGCTATGTGCAGGATTTGCCCCTGATTGTGGTCATGCCGGACGGCGGGCGCAGTTTCTACTGCGATATGGCGGAGGGCGGGGCATACGAATCGAGCATCGTCAAAGACTTGATCGGGTTTGTGGACGCGACTTTTCATACACGTCATAATCGTGAAGGGCGCGTTTTGGGCGGGCTGTCTATGGGCGGCTATGGGGCGGCAAAACTCGCCTTAAAGTTTCCCGATCTGTTCTGTGCGGCAGTCAGCCATTCCGGGGCGTTGGCGTTCGGGCATTATCCGCCGGAATCAGAAAAAGACCCGAAGCGTCGCTCGGAATGGGAGCGTGTTCTCGGCAAAAATCCCGTTGGCAGCGACAACGATCTGTTCGCGCTCGCCTCGAAAGTTCCTGCCGACAAACGCCCCGCCCTCCGAATCGACTGCGGCAAAGACGACTTCCTGATCGAACATAACCGCACGTATCACAAGCATCTCGACACGCTTGGCTTCAAGCACGAGTACGCCGAATATCCGGGAGCGCATACGTGGGCATACTGGGACACGCACGTTCAGGAAGCCATCGCCTTCCACGCCAAAATCCTCAAAATCGCCGCGAAATCGTAAGATCAGAGGGAGAAAAATCGCACGATGATTTCTCGGATTTTTTCGCGTTGTCTTGTTACAACTGTCGCGCTGCTGAGGGCTGGTACTCTTACGGCGGAGAGCGGAGTGGCGTCTCTGCCATGTCATCGCGGATTGTGGTGCGAACTCTGCCGATAAATCATGCCGAACAGTCTCTACGCTCTTAAACTTTTTTGCGACCTTTGCAGGAGGAATCACCGGACGTAGAAAATAACAGGACAAGACTTGCGTTGCAAGGGAAGGAGCGGGCGATATGGCAGACAGAACCTACTATGAAATTCTGAAAATCAACCCAACGGTGACGGCGGGCGAGATCAAAGAGGCATATCGCAGATTGTCTGTGGTCTGGCATCCCGACCTCTTTACGCCGGGAATGCCAACGGCGGAAATGGCAAGCCAAGAGATGAAAGCCCTGAACGAAGCCTACGGAGTTCTCCGAGATGCGGAACGCCGCGCCGAATATGACCGTATTCTGAGGCAACAGAGCGGACAGCCACCAAAGCCAGAACCGCCGCCCAAGCCGCGTTTCACACCGGAACAGGAGTAGACGATTGAGCGCAATCGGGAACGCTATATCCAGTTGCTGACTTCCACGACCCTGCGGAAGTTCTGCGAAAGCCTCAATATGGAACCGCTTCGCAAGAAAGCGTTGACCGAACTCAAGACCTATGAACTCAAATCTACCAAAGAACTGCTGACACGCTACAATCGGGCGGCAAAGTAAAGGAGGGAACACACAATGGCTAAAGATGACTTCTTCGATACGTCTCTGCTGGATGAGTCCGAGGCGCGTGTCGGTGGATCGCCCCCCGCGCAAGAGGGGAGTTCCCTGTCGCGCCGAAGTATCATTTGGGGCAATAAATGGGATGCAAGCAGGTGTGCAAATAATCGTCACGAGACAGAATCTGTTGGAAGTTACCCGCAAGGCATCAGTCCCTATGGCGTCTTGGATATGGCGGGAAATACTTGGGAGTGGTGCGCCGACTGGTACAAAAAGGACTACTACAAAACCGCATCAAGCAATAATCCGCAGGGACCAGCCACAGGAGATGACCGCGTGCTACGGGGTGGTTCGTAGGGCATCATCAGCTCAATCAACTTCCGCTCCGCCTTTCGCTGCTACAACGAACCCGTTTACAGGATCATCGGCAACGGGTTCCGTTGTGCGTCAGGACTAAAAGAATAACCCTTATATTCCATGGAGGGCGTCACGCGCTCAACGGAGTACGACTCGCACGAAGGGGAGTACGTGATATACTCCGCTTAATCCGCCCTATACTCCATAGAAGGCGAATCGCGCTCCTCTCACTCCGCCGCGTCCTCCATGAAGCGCATGACGGACGGAGAGGAGAAAACCCTGCCCTCCCTGTGGTATGCTCATCTGCCATCTGCAGCTGTGGTATAATTTGCCTGTATCCGAACAAGGAGAGCAACCCACATGACAACGGAAATTTTAGAGCGCAGGACAGAAGCACCCTATACTGTAGATGAACTCGAACGCATTGCCCACGATCCGAAAACAAAAATGGAATGGGTCAATGGACTGCCGATATGGGAAGCCTCGCCGGTGTTGCGCCACCAGAAGAAGACGCTCGACATTCAAATGTCTCTGCTCTCTCACGCCAATCAAATAGGATGCGAATGTCTGCCTATCGCCGACGTTACGATTTTGTTCCCCGATGGCTCGGTCAAACGTCCCGATATTGCTGTCTATTGCGCCCTCCCCGACGAACAAGACAAAATGACAACAGTGCTGCCGGAAGCAGTCATTGAAATCATCAGTCCTGGCTATGAGAAGAAAGATTGGGAAGTCAGCCTCCCGTTTTATCTCTCACAGAACATTCCCGATATTGTCATTTTTGACCCTGCGACAAACAAAGTTGCTCACTATCACGAGGGAGAAACCGACGAATACGATTCGCCCGTTGAACTGACCTTTGCTTGTGGCTGCCGCGCCACGATATAACAGCCGTTCAAAATCTCCCGATCCTCCCTGTAACGCAATTTTCCCTTTCCCCGTCTAATGCCCGAACAGTCTCCCCGTTCACACCTCCCGGCACGCCAAAACGACCTGCGGGCGTGTCCGGGCAGGTTCCCTTGTGTCAAAGGAGTATCACACGATGATTTCTCGGATTTTTTCACGCTGTACAGTCGCAGCCGCCGCGCTGTGGAGCCTCGGCAGCGTCGCCGCATTCGGGCAGGGTTTGATTATCCCCGAACCGCCTATCGGGAGGGATCGCCCGATTCGTATCCAACCGTTTTATGTCAAGAATTTGCGTGTCAACACCACCATCTCGGACAATGTCGCCGAAACTGTGGTCGAGCAAACCTTTGTCAACGATTCCAGCGTGGAGCAGGAGGGAACCTATCTCTTCCCCCTGCCGGAAGGCGCGACTCCCTCCGCGTTCTCTATGACTGTCGGCGACAAAACTTTCGAGCCGAAAATCCTCACAAAAGAGGAGGCACGGAGCATCTATGAAGGCATTGTGCGCCGCCGCCAAGACCCTGCTCTTTTGGAATATATCGGGCGCAATCTCGTGCAGATGCGCGTCTATCCCATTCCGGCGCGGGGCGAGCGCGTAATCAAAATGCGCTATACCGAACTGCTGAAATCGGCGGGCGGAATCCGGCGATATGCCTATCCACTTTCGACCTCGCGCTTCGGCTCGCGTCCCGTCGGTGTCTCGTCAGTCACTATCAAACTCAAATCGAGCAAGCCGCTCAAAAATGTCTATTCGCCGTCGCATGATGTGGCAGTACGCCGCCCCGATGAGACAACCGCAACCGCGACTTGGGAAGGAACTAACGACGCTTCGGATCGCGACCTCGCCCTGTATTATGCCCTCAGTGACGACGATATTGGCTTGTCGCTTCTCACCTACCGCACCGAAGGACGCGACGGCTATTTTATGCTTCTCGCTTCGCCGCGTGTCACGATTCCCAAAGCCCGCGTACTCCCTAAACAGGTGATTTTCGTTTTTGACCGCACGGGTTCGATGGCGGGCGAGAAAATCAAACAGGCGCGAAAATCGCTCGTCTACTGCCTCAACAAACTCAACGCGCAGGACAGATTCACTGTCGTGACGTTCAGCGACGAACCGGACTTTTTCGCAAAGAAACTGATTCCAGCAAACACAGAAAACGTCCGCAAAGCCGTCTCTTATGTCGAAGGTATGGAGGCGGCAGGCGGCACGAATATAGACGCTGCACTCCGCGCCGCACTCGCCACGATGAGGCAGGAAGACGGCAATCAGAAAATGATCGTCTTCATGACCGATGGACTGGCAACTGTCGGTGAAACCAATGTCGAAACCATTCTGCGCCATGTGCAGGACTTGAACAACGGCGGACGCATCGCCCAAATCGCCCCGAAAGCCGGAACGCGCTTGGCAGGACAAGATGAGAAAAAGCCCGCCGGAAACCCGAACGGCGCGAACGCCCGCATTTTCTCGTTTGGGGTCGGCTATGATGTCAATGTGCCGTTCTTGGATCGTTTAGCGGAAATTGGGCGCGGCGATACCGATTA
>CAZPZP010000435.1:0-4388 GCA_964591025.1 uncultured Chthonomonadaceae bacterium | reverse complement strand
AGGCGTTTGCGTCCCGGAACTTCGAGGCGGTGCGAGTCCAATCCCATGAGATGCAGAGCCGTCGCGTGAATGTCGGTGACATAATGGCGATTCTCTGTCGCATGATAGCCGAGTTCATCCGTTGCGCCGTGCGTAACGCCGCCTTTGACGCCAGCACCCGCAAGCCACGCGCAAAATCCCTGCGGATGGTGATCGCGCCCCGAACCCTCTGCGCCCGGTGAACGCCCGAATTCCGTCCCGAATACGACGAGAGTATCCTGCAATAAGCCGCGCTGTTTCAAGTCTTGCAGCAGTCCGGCAATAGGTTTATCTACCTGCGACGCCAGCGTGGTATGGTTGTTTTTGATTCCACTATGGGCATCCCACGCCCCGCCACCGCCGCCGCCGTGAAAGATTTGCACGAAGCGCACGCCGCGTTCGACCAATCGCCGCGCCACCAGACACTGCTCACCGAATGCTTTGGTATGCGCCGCATCCAAGCCATAAAGTGTGCGTGTCGCGGCAGTCTCTTTTTCCAGTTGGAGCGTTTCGGGAACAGTGGTCTGCATCTGAAACGCCAGCTCATACGACTTGATGCGGGCGCGAAGGTTTTTGTCGTCGGGATAATCAATTCCTGCCAAACGATTCAGGCGTCCGAGCAGACTGAAGTTTTCGGCTTGCTCTTCGGCGGTCATGGAGGCGGGCGGCTTGAGAAATGGCAGCGGGTCTTTGGGATCGGTATTGAGGCGCACCCCGCCATATTCGGGACCGAGATAAGACGCGCCATACGTCCACGCCCCGCCGCAGCAGTCGCCGGTGGGAGTGCCTAAAACGACGAACTCCGGCAGATTTTGGTTCAGCGAACCGAGACCGTAGCAGACCCATGAGCCAAGAGTCGGATGCGCCCCTTCGCGCACATGACGCCCGGTCTGAAAGGTCAGTTGTGCGCCGTGATCGTTGTCGAGTGTCCACAGAGAGCGCACCACCGCCAGATCGTCCGCGCATTCCCCGACGTTCTTGAACCAATCTCCAACAACGAGACCGGATTTGCCATACGCTTTATATCCCGTTTGGAGCGGCATGATGACTTTGCGGTTGCCATGTGCGGGGTTGCCGCCAAGAATATTGTCGTTACGGGTCGCCAATACGTCTTTATACGGCGTCTCTTCGATGGATTTGCCCGCGTATTTGTTGAGTTCGGGCTTCACGTCGAAACTCTCCAAATGGCTGACGCCGCCGCAGAGAAATATCCAGATCACCGATTTGGCTTTAGGCGCAAAGTGGGGTTGCTGGCTCATTGGGTCATTGGGTCGTTGGATTCTTTTTCCTGTTCCCTGCTGAGGGCTTGCCTGTGCGACTCCTTCGTGGAACAGCATCGCGCCCAACGCCATGCCCGTAAATCCCATTCCCGTATCGGACAAAAACGAGCGGCGCGTTATTCCGGCACAGCCCTGTGCGTTCGGTGTCGTCGGTGTGTTGTCGTTGGCTGCCATTGTCTTTGCTTTCTCGAATTTCTGCGTGTGCGAAGTACGCGAACCTCAGCGGATCGTCACAAAATCGTTGTGGTTGAACAAAACCAGAATCAAATTCTCATAAGCGCGGGCAGTGATCCCAAGCCCTGTTTTCGGTATGGTCTCAGCAGTAGGTGTCGCCGTCACTTTGGGCTGAGTTTTCGAACTGCGGCGCGATTGCTCACGCAAAAACGCAGTGCAAAGTTTGCGTTCCTGCGCGGTTGGCTGGCGGCACAGAGTTTGCTCGAAAGCGGCGGAAAGAAAGCGGTCAGGGTCGGTTCCGGTGCGTTTGAGCAGGGTTTGAGCGAGCTGCTTGGCGTGCGCGAGTGTGAGTTCGCTGTTGGCAAGGGCGAGTGCTTGCTGTGGCATCACGCTTGGTCTGCGCTCATAGCATTCGGCAACACTCGCATTATCGAAAATTTTGAGGAAAGGCACTTCCTTTTCGGCGGCATGACGCAAATACAGACTGCGGCGTTTGGAGATAAGTCCCTGCAAATGATCAACTTCTGCGCCGCCCATCGTCGGGTCGAGATCGCCAGCAAGGTACAGCACATTATCGCGGACGGCTTCGGCTTCGAGGCGACGCGAGTTCATTCGCCATAAATAGACGTTGTCGGGGTCTTTTTTGGCGTTGAGCGGGTCGGTGGTGGACGCCATACGATACGCCTGACTGGTGACGATCAGGCGATGAAGCGGCTTGAACTGCCAGCCGTTCGCCATGAACTCCGTCGCCAGCCAGTCCAATAATTGCGGGTGGGAGGGTGGTCTGCCATTGCGCCCGAAGTCGGAAAGGGTCGGCACTATTCCCTGCCCGAAATGTCGCGCCCAAACGTGGTTGACGGCGACGCGGGCAGTGAGCGGATTGCGCTTTTCGGTCAGCCAGCGGGCGAAGGCAAGGCGGCGTCCTGTGCTTTCGGCGGGATAATCGGAGGTTGGGCGCGGCGTATATTTCTCTGTTGGCGGCTCTTTGGCGCGGGCGTCGGCGGCTTGGAGTGCCTTTTCCGTTTCCGTGACTTTGGTTTGCAGGGCTTTTTGGTCGGCTTCGGAAGGCTTTTGTGCGGTGGCGAGGGCGTTTTGTGACAGCAAAAACGCCCGCTTGGTTTCGGAGAGCGTTTGGAGGCGTTGCGCGGCGGCGGCTTCCGTTGCCGCAAGTTTCCACGCTGCACTATCCTTTTGTCCGGCTTCTTCCAACCCTTCGGCGCGAAGAATCGCTGTCAACGCTTTCTCATATTGCTCTGCTATCGTCACGGCGAGATCAAGATCGGGGCGTTTTTCGGGCGGTGCGGAATCACGCTCTTTGCGGGCAGTTTCGCGTTTGGTTGCGGCATCGGCAAGCAGATCAGTTTTTACAAAATCGCGCCGATCCGGGTGTGCCGCAAGTCGGGGCAATGTCACGGGTTTTATCGTGAAGGTTCCGCCGAGAACAGGAGGCACGCCGGACAGCATCGGCTGATTTTTGTCAGGTTGGCGTTCGTCGCCGCGAGTAAAGAGAAACGTGAGAATTTTGGAGTCGGCATCATAGGCGCGAACCAATCCATCTTTGCTCGTGTCGATCTGCCCGACAATACGGTCTGTGCGGACATTGTGCGGCTCGAAAATGGCTCGCATTCGGTAATAATCTTTTTGCGAAACGGGGTCATACAGATGATCGTGGCATTTCGCGCAGTGCATCGTCAGACCCTGAAAAGCCCTTGCCGTATGCCCGACGGTATCCTCAAGCCACTGTTCGCGACTGAGCAATTTATAGTTGCGAACAAGAAATCCGGTTGCTCGCAGGGCGTCGGTGTCTTCGGGAGCGAGTTCGTCCGCCGCGAGCATCTCCTGAACCATACGGTCATAGCCCTTGCCTTTATTCAGCGACTCGACAATCCAATCGCGCCATCGCCAAATATGCGGCTTGCTGTCACGGATTTGCCCGCCATCCGCCCATCCTGCCCAATCGCTGTATCGCCAAACGTCCATCCAGTGCCGTCCCCAGCGTTCGCCATAGCGCGGCGAGGCAAGCAGACGATCTACGACTTTGGCGTATGCATTGGGAGAAGTATCGGACAGAAAAGCGCGTAACTCTTCGGGCGTCGGAGCGAGTCCGGTGAGGTCAATCGTGACGCGGCGCAAGAGGAGATTTTTGGCAATCGGCGGGCGCGGCGTCAATCCGCGTGCGGCGTATTCGGAGGCGAGAAACCGATCAATCGGATTGCGAAGTTCGGGGTGATTTTTGAGTTTCGGGATCGCCGGACGCTTGACCGACTCGAACGGCTGCCAGCGATAAGACAGCAGAGAGCGGGCGAACGCGGCACGTTTTGCGGCAACAGTGGCGAGTTCCGATACAGTGGGTTTGTTTTTCAGGTTGCCGGGGGCGTAACCGAGTAGCAGTTCGGTTTCGTTGTCTATACCGTCGCCGTCGCTGTCCTCTTTGGCAATGAATTTTAGACGCGCTTCGAGATCGGTGCGTTTGTTGGCTTTGGCGAGTTCGGAGGCGAGGGCGTGCAGACGTTTGCCGAAAGCGTTGTGCGGAAATTCGCCGAGGCTTGTCGGCGGCTTCGCGGAGGTCGCGGGCAGGTGGCACGTCGAGCAATTGTCGAGGCGGCGTGGCAGGTGCTTGTCATAGTACCGAACAAAGGCGATTTTGTTGGCGGGGGTGGCGTGTGCCGTCCCGTGACCGAGCAGGACAATCGCCGCCATAACGCCGAATACCGACAAACGCAACGCTCTTCGCAAACGAAGGAAAAAGGACATTTTGACTCTCATCGTGCCGCAGAGATACGACCAAATCGCAACAAGGAACATTCCTCTTTCATTATAGGCAAATCGCGGCGGTCTGTCAAGCCCTCGAAGAGATCGCCCCAGGGCAAGCGCATCTAAATTTTTTGACCTTTGCATCTCATCATTCAATTCGAC
>CAZPZP010000434.1:0-4390 GCA_964591025.1 uncultured Chthonomonadaceae bacterium | reverse complement strand
ACCCCAAAGGCGCACGCACCCTGCGCGACATTCTCAAAGAGTTGTGTCGGCGCGGCGTTGCGGTTTTGATTTCCACACATATTTTGGGGATCGCCGAGCAGATGTGTGACCGCGTGGCGATTGTCAACAAGGGCAAAATCATCGCGCAGGGAACCGTCGCCGAACTCCGCGCTCTTGCCGCCCAAACCGCTCCAAACTCCCCAACCGAGCAGAGCCTTGAAGACATTTTCCTCCAACTCACGGGCGATACGGGCGAGGACGTTTTGCGCTATTTGGGCTAATCCGCCTCCGTTTTCATGACTGCCTATGCCTTTTCCTGTATAATTCCTGAGAGGGTATTAAAAAAGTCTTTTGTTGTATTTCTTACCTCATCGAAACAGACGCGCACGCTTTTGGAGCGGCATAAGTGCCAGTCCGTTGGCACTTCACGACCCAAAACGCCCGCATCAATCTGAGCAAACCCTCTCCGACTCTCCACCCTTGACAGAGTGGTAGATTGATGAAAAGAACAAAAGAGAAGCCTCGTGACAGTTTTTGTTGTGAAACAAGAGAGGTTTTGTGCTGCCTACTGCAAAAAAAGCGTTGACTCTGAGCGCGAGTATAGGGTACAATAATTCCCGTCTAACGACTACGACTGTCGCATTATAGTCCGGGCGAGGGTAGTCCCCGTCACGTTTCCCGTCGTTGGAGGATGTGCTATTAATAAAGAATTCCGTGTCAACGAAATGCTCCTGCGAGGTCCCCGTGAGACCCGCATCCGCGAAGTGCGCGTGATCGACGAGAACAATCAACCTCTCGGCGTTCTGGCGGTTCGCGATGCCCTGAATATCGCGCAGGAAAAAGGGTTGGATTTGATCGAAGTCGCGCCCAATGCTCAGCCGCCGGTCTGCAAGATCATGGACTACGGCAAGCACAAGTACGAGCAGGGCAAGCGCGAAAACGAGCAGCGCAAAAAGCAGAAACAGCAGGAACTCAAGGGTATCAAGATGCGCCCTGTAACTGCTGAACATGATTATCAGGTGCGCCTCAGACAGACGTTGAAGTTCCTTGAGGACGGCGACAAAGTCAAAATCACGGTGCAATTCAAGGCGCGTGAGATCACTCACCCGGAATTGGGACGCCGCCTGATCGAGCGTATGATCGTAGATGTCGGTGACAAAGCCATCGTCGAGCGTCCACCCGCGCTAGAAGGCAAAATGCTCATCATCATCATGGGTCCCAGCGTCAAACACCCCTAAAGTGTGTGCCGCGTTTTTCCCGTGTGCCAAGCCGAGTGCGAACCACCCGGCTTCTTTTTCGCAATCCATTCCTATCGTCTATCACTCCCGGTTTCAATACCGTGAGAGGATTGAAACAAGGCATCATATCAAACCATGAAAGTCAAGAAGAACAAGCAGAAAACCCGCAAATCTGTCGCCAAGCGTTTCAAAGAAACCGCCACCGGCAAACTGATGCGCGGCAAAACCGGACTGAACCACCTGATGCGAAAGAAAGACAGCGGACGCCGTCGCACCCTCGTCAACGGTGGTGAACTTTATAAAGGCGATGTCAAACGCATCAAGCAGATGCTTGCCAAAGCGTAGGTTTTAGATTAGAGAAGGAGTGTTCCCATGCCCCGCGTTAAACGTGGTATGATGACCCATAAACGCCACAAGCGCGTGCTGGAAGCGGCAAGCGGCTATTTCGGCGGCAAACATCATCTGTTCAAGACGGCTCACGAGCAATTGCTCAAATCGGGTAACTATGCCTATCGTGACCGCCGCAACAAAAAGCGCGATATTCGCGCTCTGTGGATCATCCGCATCAACGCGGCGTGTCGCGCCGAAGGCGTACAGTATTCTCGCTTCATTGATGGATTGACCAAAGCCGGTATCGCTCTAGACCGCAAAGTCATGGCAGAAATGGCGGTACGTGAACCAGAACAGTTTAAGCAGCTCGTCGCGCAAGCGACGAGCGCGTTGAACTGATCGGGAGACGCCGCGCCCTCCGTAACCCTCTGTTGCTCTGGGCAAATCGAACCATCGTCACAGCGTTGATTTGAGAACAAACGCCCTGCATTTTCGCTCTCCCGAACCGCCTGAATGTCTCAGGTTTTGGAGAACGCAAGCGCAGGGCGTTCGTGTGTCTACCCCACCCCAACCCTCCCCTTCACAAGGGGAGGGAGTCAAGACCCCTTCCTTGAGAAGGAGGGATTAGGGGAAGTTATTTTGAGGACAAAATATCGTGTCGGAAATGATCGCTGCACTGCGCCAAGAAGCAGAAACCGCCCTCCAATCCGTCGGCAGCCTGACTGAATTGGAGGCAGTCGAAACCCAATATTTAGGGCGTAATAAAGGCTTGAATGAACTGCGCCGCGCCATCGGAACCCTGCCCAAAGAGGAACGCCCCGCATTTGGAGCGCGGATCAATGAGGCAGTGGAGGCATTGACCGCCGAAGTCGAAGCCAAGAAAACTGTCTTCCAAACCGAGGAACTCAATGCCCGCTTGCTCACTGAAACGCTCGATGTGACCTTGCCCGGACGCCCGTTTCCCGCCGGACACCTGCATCCGCTCACCCAAACCTCGAACCGCATCAAGGAAGTGCTTTCCGGTATGGGTTATGAGTTTGTGGACGGACCTGAACTCGAAGATTACGCCTATAACTTTGCCGCTCTAAACTATCCCGAAGATCACCCGGCGATGGACGAGCAGAATTCGTTCTTTGTCACGGACAGCAAACTGCTCCGCACGCAAACGACGGCACTGCAAGGGCGCATCATGGCAAATCGCCGTCCGCCGTTTCGTATCGCCACGATTGGTCGCTGTTTTCGCTATGAGGCGATTGACGCCACTCATCATCACACTTTCCACCAAGTGGACGTGTTTATGGTGGACGAAAAGATCAGCATGGCGGACTTGAAAGGCACGCTCGGAGCGTTTGCGCGTTCGATGTTCGGCAATGAAACACTGGTGCGGTTCCGTCCCGACTTCTTCCCGTTCGTCGAACCCGGTGTGGATTATTCTATCGCGTGGCGCGGGCGTTGGCTGGAACTCGGCGGCGCGGGTTTGATTCACCCGAACATTCTTCGCGCCTATGGCATTGACACCGAACGCTATAGTGGATTCGCCTTTGGTCTCGGCGTCGAGCGTACCCATATGATTCAAACCGGCGTCAACGATTTGCGCCTCTATCTCAAAAACGATCTGCGCTTCCTGCGCCAATTTTGAGAAGGGGGAGAGAGGGAGTGTGCCATGCGAGTACCATTGGGTTGGCTGAAAGAGTATGTGCAGGTCGAGGCGAACGCGGAAGAGATCGCGACGCGCCTGACGATGGGCGGGTTGGAAGTTGAGGGAATCGAAGACGCAGAAACGATTCGTACCAATGCACTGAAGTTAGGGGCGTCGGGCGCGGCGGCAACGGCGGCGGCAGGGCTTGCGCCTGTTTTGGATGTCTATATTACGCCGAACCGTGGCGATTGTCTTTCGATATTGGGCGTGGCACGTGAGGTGGCGGCGTTATACGATATGCCGCTGAATTTGCCGCAGATTCCTGTGTCGGAAGCGGACAGTAAGGCGGGCGGGCAGACTTCGGTTACGATAGAGAATCCCGAATTGTGTCCGCGTTATGCCGCAAAATTGGTGCGCGGGTTGAAGGTGCAGGAGTCGCCGGTTGCGTTTCAGGCAAAATTATTGGCGTGCGGGCAGCGAGCGATTAATAACGTCGTGGATGTGACCAATTATGTGATGCTGGAGTTGGGACAGCCGCTTCATGCGTTCGATTTGGACACATTGACGGAAGGGCGAATCGTTGTGCGGACGGCAAAAGAGGGCGAAACGCTCAAGACGCTCGACGAGCAGGAGCGCGTTTTGACTCCCGAAACGCTGATCATTGCGGACGCGGGGAAGCCCGTCGCGATTGCCGGAGTTATGGGTGGGTTCGACACGGAAGTCGGCGAAAGAACTGTCAATCTGCTGCTCGAATCGGCGCATTTCGCGCCGTTGTCGGTGCGGCGTGCGTCGCGGAATTTGGCGTTGCGAACCGAAGCGTCATATCGGTTCGAACGGTTTGTCGATCCCAACGGTGTGCCGCGTGCCGCCGAACGCGCCTGTCAACTCCTCGCACAGATGGGACAACCGCAGGCAGTTGCGGGAATTGTGGAGACCTATCCCAAACCAATAGTGCCGCGTATCTTGTCGTTTCGCGTGACGCGGTGCGCCGACTTGCTCGGCATGGAGATCAATACGGAGATCGCGACAGACAGTTTGCGCCGTCTTGGGTTCGATGTGAACGCGGGTTCGGGCGTGGATATTCTCTCGGTGACCGTGCCGACGTTCCGCTCGGATATTGTCATTGAGGAGGATTTGATCGAGGAGGTCGTACTCAGGAAGGGAGTCGGTGTCCTTCTGATCG
>CAZPZP010000433.1:0-4394 GCA_964591025.1 uncultured Chthonomonadaceae bacterium | reverse complement strand
CGGGGGTTTTCAACCCCCGGTTAAGAGCAGCAACGAGATTTGGACAGTAACAATGGGTTTTCTCTCCAAGCAGGGATTTGCAGGGCGTGACGGAGTGCTACTTTGCCGAGGTAGATGTCGCGAGTTCGAGCTTCGTTTCCTACTCCCAAGTTACGATACGCGCCTTGTTGCTGTGATGCAAACTCACGGCGTCACGAACATTCTCACCTTCAACGGAGTGCATTTTCGCCGCTTCCATGGCATCACAGTTATTGCGCCCAACGATGTGGTACAGGCATGGTGCGTTCGTAATTGTCTCCAAATCATTTCGTTTTTTGTGATTGATGTTTGCGATAAATTGCCTTTACTCTGAGTTTTTGTCCTCGCTCTGCCGATAATAGACCATTAGGGAAAGCGTTTCTCTCTTTTTCTCCCAACGGCGAAGTTTCACACACCCATCGTTCTCTCTATTTTCCGATTTTCTATCGAAGGTGACATATTATGCCCGCTGCGCCGCTGCCAGAAAATGAAGCCGAACGCCTTGCCGTTCTCCGTCGCTACAATATTCTCGATACCGATGCCGAGCAAGCGTTCGACGATATTGCTCGATTAGTCGCCCACATCTGCGGCACGCCGATTGCACTTGTCAGTATTATTGATACAACTCGGCAATGGTTTAAGGCGAAAGTGGGCATTGACGTATCGGAAACTGCGCGTGATCTGGCGTTCTGCGCCCATGCCATTTTGCAGCCAGACGAACTGCTGATCGTCCCGAACGCTCCTGATGATCATCGCTTCGCCGATAACCCGCTTGTGACCGACGCGCCCTTTATTCGGTTCTATGCCGGTGCGCCGTTGGTCACGTCCGATGGATTTGCACTCGGCACGCTCTGCGCCATTGACCAAAATCCCCACGAGATCACTCCCGAACAGAAAGCCGCATTGAACTCGCTTGCCCGCCAAGTGGTCTCTCAGTTAGAACTACGCTGCGCCTTACAGGAACGCACGGAAGCGGAACGGAGCGCACGTGAGAGCGAAAACCGCTTCCGCGCCATGTTGGAAGCCATGCACGAAGGGGTGGTCTTCCAAGATGTCCACTCCACCATTGAGGTTTGCAACCGCCGTGCAGAAGAGATTTTAGGCTTATCGGCGGCGCAGATGGAAGGGCGCGACTCGCTCGATCCGCGCTGGCGAATCATTCATGAAGACGGCTCTCCCTATCCCGGCGAAATGCATCCCTCACAAGTCTGCTTGCGAACGGGCAAACCTCAATTCAATGCCCTGATGGGAGTCCACAAGCCGAACGACACGCTGAGATGGATTTCCGTCAACGCGACTCCGATGTTCCGAGACGGGGAAGCGCAGCCCTATGCCACACTCGCCACGTTCGCCGATGTGACGGAGCGCAAGCAAATCGAAGACTTGAGCGAGCAGCAGATGGTGCAGATCGCCGAATACAGCGTCATGCTCGAAGGGCAGAAGTTAGAATTGGAATGTCAGAAAGAGGAGTTGGAAGCCGCCAACACTCTGCTGCGGGCATTGGCAATCACCGACGGACTGACGGGACTGGCAAACCACCGCCATTTTCAAGACAGGCTTGCCGAGGAGTTCCGGCGTACACGACGCTACGATTTGCCGCTCTCACTCATTCTTTTGGACGTGGATTATTTCAAGAAATACAACGACGCTTTTGGGCATCCGGCGGGCGACGTTGTCCTGAAGCGTGTTGCCGACCTTCTCAAATGTGCGGCGCGTGAGACGGATATTGTCGCACGCTATGGCGGCGAGGAGTTCGCGGTCATTCTGCCGGAAACTGACAGCATCGGCGCATCGGTGTTGGCGGAGCGCATTCGAGAATCCATTGCCGAAGCGGTCTGGGATAAACGCGAGATTACCGTCAGCGTGGGAGTGGTTTCCGTCCGCCTGACTTCGGAAAACGGGGCAGAGTTGGTCGAACAAGCGGATCAGGCACTTTACACTTCCAAGTCGAACGGACGCAATCGGGTGAGCGTGTACCGAGATGACGATCTCATGACGGCGGCTTAAACCTACCTCACCCCAACTCCTCTCCTTGCCATCTCACCACGACACATTACGTGTCTGCCTCACTATAGCTGTAGTTTAGTGAAAATTGAAGAAAAGGAGCCGCTTCCCGTATCATCAGAAAACTTCTGACCAAAGAGGCATCTGAGAATGAACCGTGAAGCGTCTCCCGAATGGACTGTTCTCCTTGAACCCCTTCAATTCTTTTTTACCCAACCCGGTTTGCGTTATTTTTGTGTCTTTGTGCGTATCTTGGCGTATCTCGACGGCAGATTGTTTGTCACCCACACCGTCTTATCCGGGTTGCTCGCCCGCCATTGGACAAACATTTCTCTCTTCCTGCGGTCTCCGGCAGGGAACCCTGCCGCCGTCACAAAACAGGTGTTCGCTTTATGCCTGCCCGTTTGCCAAGAGGCGTCGGGGCGGACAGTTCCTGCCCTCGCGTCTGCGTCGGGACGCTGTGTTCTATAACCCGCCTTCTGCACGGAAGCCGGGACAACAGGGAGCAAGTCGCAAGTTCGGAGCCAAGCACAAAGCCGCCGAGTGGGCGGCATATTCCGACGGGTGGGAAACCGTTCGTCTGTTTCTGTAGGGACACTCGCGCCGTTCTCTTGCGGCGTCTCGGTGTGTCCGCTCGCTTGGTGGCGGTGGAATGGACATCAGGGAAAGGGGAACTTGCTCTCCTGTGGGTTCACAGACGATGACCGTGCTGTCAAGTTTGTTTGCGACATGACAACTGCGAGGCGAGGAATGTCTGGCTGCCTGTCAAGAAATGCTGCGGGAATCCCCGCGACAACCCCTTGCCACGCCTGCCTGAAACTTTACTACAACAACCCTGAACTGTTACCGATTTCAGTAAGCAGGAAATATGCGCCCTGTTCTACAGGTACAATAGAGAGCAGTGCGAAAAAATAAGAAAAGAGTATCTGGTAAATGGTTACGGAATCGCAAGTTTTAGAAACACTGAGCAGCATTCAAGACCCCGATTTGGGGCGCGATATTGTGACGCTGGGATTTGTCAAAGATGTGGTGATCAGCGAGGGCAATGTCGCGTTCACCATTGAACTCACGACGCCCGCCTGTCCCGTCAAAGATCAAATCAAAGCCGACGCGCAATATCTTGTCTCCAAACTGACGGGCGTGACTTCTGTTATGATTGAGATGACGGCACAGGTGCGCGGGCAGAGGATTACGGGGCAGGAATTAGTTCCGGGTGTCAAGCATATTATTGCTATCGCGAGCGGCAAGGGCGGCGTTGGGAAAAGCACAGTCTCGGTGAATGTCGCGGTGGCGTTGGGCATGATGGGCGCGAAGGTCGGCTTGCTGGACGCGGATATTTATGGTCCGTCGCTGCCGATGATGATGGGCGTCCAGCATCGCCCCGACATGATGCAAACCGACAAGGGACCACGAATCATGCCGATTGACGCGCACGGGGTCAAGATTATGTCGTTGGGTTTCCTTGTCGAAGAGGGCAAAGCGGTGATCTGGCGCGGTCCCATGGTTGCGGGAACGGTGCGGCAACTATTGGGTGATGTGGAGTGGGGCGAACTGGATTATCTGATTGTGGATTTGCCGCCGGGAACAGGCGACGCGCCGTTGACGCTGGCGCAGCAGGTTCCGCTGTCAGGCGTGGTGATTGTGATGACGCCGCAGAAGGTCGCGCAGGAGATCGCTTACAAAAGTATTCTGATGTTTCGGACACTTTCGCAGGGCATGGGGCGCGTGATTCCGATTTTGGGGATTGTGGAGAATATGAGCGGCGGCATTTTCGGATCAGGCGGAGGCGAGCAAGCGGCAATCAAACATGGCACGCCTTTCTTGGGGACTATTCCTCTCGACGCTATTGTTTCACAATGCGGAGACAGCGGACAACCTGCTGTTCTCGTTGCGCCGGAGAGCCAGCAGGGGCGTGCGTTTCAGGAGATTGCGCGTGCGTTGGCAGCGCGAATCAGTACATTGCAGTATTTGGAAGACGAGTCATTAGATGAGAAGTTGACATAAATCTTTGCTGCCGCATTGTGTCAGTTTCTCGGTCAAAATGCTCCCCATGCTGTTGATTGAAGTTCTTGAGGGCATGAGAACGCAATCCCTGTAATTTTTCGAGAGAGATGTTCCCATCTCATTCGCCGCCTCTTGGGCTGCAACTCGAAGCGCGAAGCGGTTCAAATTAGTCTAAAAGTGAATTATCAACTCACCTCTCGCACCGGGTACTGAAAGTATCCGGCAAGAAAGTACAAGCGTCTTTACCTCACCCCCAACCCCTCTCCTGATACCCGAACAAGTTCGGAGGAGAGGGGAGTCAATTCGAGTTGGCGCGTCTGAAAGACGCTTGTTTTTTCCAGACGGGGGGTTGAAAATACCCCGTTGTC
>CAZPZP010000432.1:0-4412 GCA_964591025.1 uncultured Chthonomonadaceae bacterium | reverse complement strand
CGCCCATACTGCCGCCCATCATGCTGCCACCGCCGAACCCGCCGGGAGCTGCTCCCCCCGCATTGGCAGGCATCGAACCGATGCGCGGATTCGGTGCCGGAGCAACGGGCTTCGGAATCACATACAGTGTCAAATCGTAGGTCATTTGCAGTTTCGGGCTTTGCCCTGCCAACGCGACATTGTTGATCACAGGCATTCCGTGCTTTCGCATGGTATTGAATTTCGTCAGATGCTCCATCGCGGCATCGAATGTTTTGCACTCAAGGGCGACATTCCATGCGCCTTGTTGCGGGAACCGCAGAAATTTGATCTCGGAGATCGCGTTCGGGTTCGTCTGAAAGGCTTCGACAGGGAATTCAACACCGGGCAAACGCGACACGCCACGGGGACGCTGTGCCTCGTACCATGCCCCAACCCATCTTCCAACGACTGTCGGCAAAGTGGTCATATAGTTGTAGTAGGTCAGAGGCAGAGTTTCGGTTGTACCGAAGTTGATCGCCTGTGGGTTGTCCATGTATTTTTCTTCACTGAGAGCCCAACGCTTTTTTGTCTGAGCGGCTTCCTGTTGGGTGTTCTTCAGCTCTGTCTTTTTCCGCTTGACTTGGTCTTCGGTTCCGCCTGCTCCTGATGCCGTCAGTGAGGTAACAGAGGTTTGAGTAAGTGCGATTGCCTCGTTTTTCGGCTTAATCAGTGCGAGAAACAAGATGGCAGCGATGACCAACGCCGAAACGATGCCGATGATATTGATATGTAACGCCGTCAATTTTGACTTCATGGCTTGAGTATCCTCTTTTGTTCTTACGCCGAGACTATTGCGGTGCCATTCCTGCACCACGGCTGCCGCCCATACCGCCCATGCTGCCGCCCATACCGCCCATACTGCCGCCCATTCCGCCCATACTGCCGCCCATCATGCTGCCACCGCCGAACCCGCCGGGAGCTGCTCCACCTGCATTGGTTCCTGCCCATGAGGGAGCCACCGCACCGCCCTTGAGCGGATTGACCAGTCCGGCAGTACATACGAAGTCGAAGCCGGCACGCCCTTCCAATTCGCTCTCGGAACCGGCAGCAGACGCCGCGCCTCCGCCCATTCCGCCCGTTCGTCCACCCATCATGCTGCCCATGCTGCCGCCGCCGCCCATGCTTGTCATACCAGTGGCTCGGGGTCCCGCGCCACCGCCCATACTGCCGCCGCCGCCCATACCGCCCGGAGCCGCCCCTGTCACTGTTCCGCCGCCGGGTTGATACCCGTGCGAAGGCAGTGTGATATTGACATTGGTAAACTTATCGGTCTGATTAAGCAGAACCATCCACCACTTGATCGCATCCAGCTCACTCGGCGCAAAAGCGTTGATATTGACCGCACCGCGCGACGGGTCGAAACTGACGGCGTTGAGAACGATACGCGGATTGGTGACATCGCGCACTTGAAGGAAGCCTTCACCCCATGAATCGTTGTAAATCTGTGAACTGGCGATAAAGTCCTGCTTTTGCTTGGTTTCCGCGATCTGGGTTTTGACCCCGCCGATCTGGGTCACCAAGGCGTCGTGTTCCAATTTCAGAGTGTTGGCAATGGTCTCTTTCTCTTTCTCTTCCTCGTGTGTCGCGTTTAGCCCGGTGAGAGCGAAGAGAAAGAGACCGACAGTTGCCGCCGCGACAAGACTCCAGACGGCGATCAGTTGCTTTTTGCGCTTGCCTTCATAAATATAAGGCGGGAGCAGGTTAATATGTAACATAGGAAAAGTCTCCTTCCGTTGGCGCGAACTCTGCGCGACCTCGTACGGAATTCAGGCTATTTTTTGGCTTTTGGTGCCTTCGGAGCCTTGGGCATTTTGGGTGCTTTGCCGGGTTTGGGCTTGGTGGGAGCAGCCATTTTGACTAAATCCCAAATGCCGAGGCCTACGGCGACAGAGAAAAATGGCGAAGATTCGTCCAGATACTCCGGCGAGAAATTCCGCGAAGTGACGCGGGCAAACTGAAAGGGACCGGCAATCCGCGTCGGGATGCCGAGTTCGGCTTCGATGAAGGGCGCGAGGTTTCGCAATTTCGCCGTTCCGCCGGTCAGCAGGATTTCATTGATGGGAGCATCGCCCGCTTTGCCGCGATAGTAGTCCAATGAGCGGCGCAGTTCCTGCACCAATTCGGACAAGACCGGAGCCATGCAGTTGAACACTTGAGTTTTCAACATTTCACGTTGCGGATCGGCTTGTGAGAGAACGGGCAATTGCGACGGCGCAGGGGCTTCGCCAAGATTGGGTGTGAATTCTGCTTGATTGTCGGGCATAAAGTCGAAGGGCTGTTCGGGAGCGGGAGAGCCGCTCTTACTCAAATTGGGCGGTTCGACGGACGGCGATGACTCGGTAGACATGAAATCGAAAGGCGACGCGGATGGAGCGGGCGGCACACCGAAATCGGATGCGGCTGTCGTTGTCGGTGTACCGAACTCGCCGCTAGGCGGCGAAGGAATCGGCGCGGCAGTCTCGCTTGTGCCGGAGAAATCGAAGCGTCCCGAAGGCGAGGAAGTCGGTTGAACAGTCGGCTCAGATTCAGGGGCGGGCGCACCAAATCCTGCGCCGAAGTCCATGAAGCCGCCGCCGCCACCGCCGCCGAAGCCGCCGCCAAAATCGGGGGTCATTTGAGGCTGCTGCCCAAACATCACTTCGCCGTACTCACGCTTGTAGTTCTCGGCGGTTCCGGTATCTACGCCCATTCCGGCGGCAATTGCATTGGTGAGATGATCGCCCGCCGGGGTCATGTTGCGCGGAAACGCCAGCAGTTTGTCACGGAAGATACCAATATCGGTGTTGCTTGCCCCGATATTGACGAGGGCAACAGTGTTCCCTGCTCCACGCGGTTCGCCGTCACTTTCGAGCAGGATGCGGCTGACCGCAAGCGGCTCGACATCAATGGCAACAGGTTTGAGACCGGCGGCAAACAGCATTTCGACATGGCGATCTACCATGTCCTGCTGTGCAACTGCGAGCAGCACTTCCATATTCTGCCCCTCCGCCAAACCTTCGGGGCGATCAATGGGCTGATAGTCCATGATCACTTCGTTCGCAGAAAACGGGACGTGCCGCTCGACTTCCCACTTCATCGTTTCGGCAAGTTCATTGGGTTTCATTTGCGGGACTTCGATGACACGCACGACGACTGCCGACTGCCCTGAAACCGAACTGACGCTGCGCCCCGCCGAAACGCCGCTGCTTTTCATCAACTCTTTGACGGCTTGACCAAGTCGTTTCGCGTCGATGATGGTGTTGTTGTCGAACGCTTCGACGGGAGTCGGAGCGACGCCAAGAGCTGTCACTTCGATGCCGCCGCTGCCGCGCTTCATTTCCACAACTTTGATCTGATTTGCGCCAATATCTAAGCCAACAATAGTTCCGCCTGCCATGCGTTTGCGATGACCTCCGCGTTCATAGAGAAAAATTTTGAGTCGCTCGATGCTGTCCCTACTTCTCCTCTTCGGAAGGTTTGGCGGGATTTTGCAACACTGAGGACACACTGCCACACATTTTAACAGGTTTGCCCTACGGTGTCAACAGGCAAACAGGTCTCTTTCTCGTTTCTTTTGTTGCAAACGGGCAAAGAAGGGTTCACTTCTCCGAAAAAGAGTCGGTAGAAAGACGGAATCGGGCGTAACATTCGTTCATTTTGCCCGTCAATGATAAATAGCGGAGGGAACGGAACTTTTCGCGCAAGACGTAACGTCTTTTCTATTTGTGCGCTGTTTTCTGTGCTATACTCTGTGCTGACGGGCAAACTGTTGCCCGCAGATACATCACCTGTCACTAAGGAGTGAAGACAATGAAGAAATTACTTTTGAGCGGTGCTATGCTTGTTCTGGCGACTGCCGCCTTCGCGGGTCCCGGCAAGGGCGAGAAAAGCGAAGTTAAGTGCGCGATCATGAATGATCACAGTGTCAACGTCAAGGAAGCGACCAGCAAGAAAATGTACTCCGACTACAAGGGTCGCCGTTACTTCTTCTGTTGCGCGGGCTGCCCCGACGCATTCAAGAAAGAACCCGCCAAGTACGCCAAAGCGGATAGCATTGCTACTCCGAAAGCCGAAAAAATGAAGCCCGCCAAAAAGAAGGCTTAGTTTTTCTCCGGTTCCCAATGACAAAAGCCCCTTCCCGAATTTTATCGGGAGGGGGCTTTCGCGTGTGGTGAACGGCATATCCGGTGACTGATACGGGAGAGGAAACTCTGGTGTGTCTGCGGAAACGAATGTTTATTCTCACCACCAACAGCAAACAGAAACACCTTAGCAGAATGACCCGCTTCGTGTACAAGCACGTCCCCCTCAGAAAAGGGCTTAGGTGTTAGGTTTAAGGTTTGAGGACAATTCCGTTGCGGGTACGTTTTTGTACCCGATCAGGAGAACACTAGTCCAAGAGGTCTCCTCTC
>CAZPZP010000431.1:1686-4413 GCA_964591025.1 uncultured Chthonomonadaceae bacterium | reverse complement strand
ATGATATGGACATCGAATCCTCGCACCGACTGCAATCCCGACATCCAAACACTAAATTGTATGCAATGAGAATTGGCTATAAGTCGGCAGAGGTGCTTGGCGGCATTCTGGGAACCGCTCTAAAGGAATTATTATGCTCTTGCCCTAGAGGATCGGCGCGTTACCAATCGTGAACGGAACCGTCGGCGCGGCGCGACATCGGCAGGTATGCGCGTTCGTAAGGGTATTTCGCGGCAAGCTTCTCGTCAATGTCGGTTCCCAAGCCCGGCGCGTCCGAGACATACAGCGCACCGTCACGGAAAACGGGCGCACCCGGCAGAACCTCCTGAACGATTTCGGGGAAGAACACCATCTCCTGCACGCCGAAGTTTGGAATAGAAATATCGAGATGGACATTCGCGGCATGGGTCGGAGGCGCAACATCGCCGGGACCGTGCCACGCCGTTTTGACGTGATAACACTCGGCGATAGCGGCGATTTTGCGGGCTTCGGTCAAGCCGCCGATATGCCCGATGTCGCACCGGATATAGTCAATCAACTGCTCGGTAATGAGCGTCAGGCAGTCATATTTCGAGTGGAAGAGTTCGCCCATGCCAATCGGTGTAGTCGAATGCTGGCGAATGATGCGGAAACTCTCTTTATGTTCGGGACGCAACGGGTCTTCCAGAAACAGCAGGTGAAACGGCTCCAACTCTTTCGCCAGCCGCGCCGCCTGAATCGGGGTCAGGCGTTCGTGGACATCGTGAAACAGCTCGATCTCTTCACCGACTTTATCCCGCAGATAAGCGAACAATTTCGGGATACGGCGCAAATAGGGCGACGGCTCCCACGATTCCACAAAGGGCATCGGATCGCCATCGCCCCAAATTCCTTCATTCTCCTCGCATTTCCATGTTGCGGTTGCCGCTTCCGCCGCGCCGCCCACGCCGTAAGTCCCGACGCAGCCCGGTATCGCCACCTGAGCGCGAATCACTTTGAAGCCCCGCTCGGCGGTTGCCAGCACATTGTCGGCAACTTGGGCAAACTCCGTCCCGCCCGCATGGGTATAGGCGAGTGCGCCCTCACGGGTTTTGCCGCCAAGGAGGGAATAGACCGGAAGCCCTGCACGCTTGCCCTTGATGTCCCACAACGCCAGATCGATTCCGGCAAGGGCAGTCATGGCATCGGGTCCACCCTTCCAATAGAAGCCCCGCGAGATCATCTGCCAAATGTCTTCGATGCGATCCGGATCGCGCCCAATCAGTAGCGGGGCGATATGCTTTTCCAGCATGGTGGCGACTGCCAATTCGCGCCCGTTCAGCGTGGCGTCGCCGACGCCGTACAACCCCGGCGTATCGGTCAGAATTTTGACAAGGACATAGTTGCGTCCCGGACAGGTCACAATCGTGCGGACTTCGGTAATTTTCATGGGTTATCTGCCTGCCGCAACAGTCTGATCAACGGAAATTACCACCTCGTCAGCGGTGCGAATGCCCAGATATGCCGCTTTGTGTGAGCCATTGGAAATAGCAGGTGCATCGCTTCCTGCATGAGCGAAAGTGCGTGCGACTTCCAGATTAGTGCGAATTTCCTGCAAGGGACCCGCCGCAATCGTCGAGAAAATGCCGCCGCTCTGTTCCGCATCGTGACGACGCATTGCCTCCAATGTGTCCGCCCATTTCGCGATATAGTCCAGCGTCGCGGCTAACTGTGCTTTATTCTCAATCATAGGTCTACCTCCACGACTCCTTTTTTCACATTGGAGAACTTGATACGGTCAAAGGTATCTGTCGCGAAAAACTGTGGGTATGTTTGGGCTATCGCTGCCGAACAGGCGAACACATCTCCACCGAACAGCGTTTTGCATTGAATAGGATCGATCAGTGCCAACGCTTCTGCATCCCGCTGTACAATGATCTCTGAATTCGCATCGTAAAGGAACAACAGATCGAAATCGCCGGGAGTGTCCTTCGCGGAAATGAAACTGCCGTTCAATACCACTTGTCCCGAAAGCCCTTTTACCCATGCTGCATCCCGCCATGCCAACAGCCGCGTCCATACGGTTCGCCGTAAACTATTGGGTTCACCACCAAAAACGGCTTCAATTTCTTCCCAAGAAGCAGCATGATGACCTTCGGGAAGCCAATTGTCAGGGCGAAACAACGGGAGAGACATAACGCTATTATACCTGTTTGTGTGGAAGGGTGCAAAGAGGAGAAATGCTGTAGTGTCAAATTGCAGCATCGCCGACGCCGTACAACCCCGGCGTATCGGTCAGAATTTTGACAAGGACATAGTTGCGTCCCGGACAGGTCACAATCGTGCGGACTTCGGTAATTTTCATGGGTTATCCGTTGAAGGGTGTCATAGGTTGACCACGTCTGTTTGTTTCTAAAGGTCTTGAATTCGAGACCTTTAGAATTTATGTGAGCGTAATTTCTCCGGTCTTGAAGTTGATATGAAGATCGCAGCCGCGTAGAAAATCCAGACCGAGAACGCCGTCAATCGAAGCGGAGGGCGGCAGCGTATGAGCGATTACGGAGAAGCCAAATCGCTCATGATCCAACGCTTCGATTTTGTCTACGGCGACACGAGCGGCAGACTCGACTTGGCTTCCGGTTGTGAATTTCACTGTCTTGGGCAACGCATTGGGATCATAGCCAATGGTGAGCAGGATTTCCTTACTGATGACAGTGGAAGACGCGCCTGTATCGAGCGCAAGCCGTGCGCCATACTCACCGGCAGGAC
>CAZPZP010000431.1:0-1586 GCA_964591025.1 uncultured Chthonomonadaceae bacterium | reverse complement strand
TAGGTTGATGAAAATCTCGTCGGGAACGGGCCCGGTATAGAGGGAAGCAGAACGCTTCGGACGCAGTTCCATCGCTTTGGCGTACATCTCATCACGGTTTTTGCTGTGCCACAGAACTTTGCCCCTGACCACTTCGTTGTTCTGGTTGAATTCCGGGTCTTCAACCAGAATCCACTCGTTATCGAACTGCTTCTCAATCTCGGAGACGGTCATCACTTCGTCGGTCATTGTCTCGGTCATTGGTCTTGCTCCTTGTGGTAAAACTCTCTCGCTATTATACCATAGGCATTCAAGGCAGTCCGCCCGCCGCAACGGTCTGATCAAGAATGAATGTTTCGTATTATTCGACGAAACAAAAGTCCCTCGCTTTGAGAGATGCGTCTCTCAAAGCGAGGGACAATCGGTGAGTTTTTCTCAGTCGCCCATTTGATTGTAGTTTCCAATGAGCAGAAGCAAGCCGGTGATGTCATTTCTGCCATCGAGATTAAAATCCGCTGCTTGGTGATAATCGCTTGAAGGCGAGACATGGTTGTAGTGGGCAATAAGAGTAAATTGGCACTATCTGCCGTGTTGTCGTTATTGTACCCGTCCGCTCCTATTCTACCAACAAAAACGTCCTTCCACCGGCAGAATGGAAGGGCGATTTCTCTCCTCTTACTTTGTGCTACAACGGCAAATGACGAACTTGACCTTCCCATTCGCCTTCCAAACTACATTCGGCTAACAGCACGATGGCTTCAATCGCCTCACCGATGGGAAGAGACTGACTGACGACGAATACTCCCGGCATTGGCAAACCTTCCACGACACGGGCGTAGGCGTAGGGCTTCATTATGCTGATGTCATGTGTCAACAAAATACGCCCTTCCTGCCCTGCCCATTCTAAAACTGCCGTATCGTGTGCGCCGGAGAGGGCAACATCCTGAACGCGGACAATATCCAAGTGAGGAAGACGACGACGCACACCCCGCAGAATCGCGTTGTCAAAGTCTTCGTCTATCAGGAAACGCAGAGAATCGTTCATGCTTTCGCAGTCCGACGGGCAAGGAGACGTTCCCGTATTCCTGCCGAGGGAAAACGCACCTCGATTTCCCGTTCTGCCTCTTCCGTGAGTAGCCGTCGTTCCATGAGATAGGCTTCAACCTCTTCACGATTTTGCATATAGTAGGCGATAACGGCATAAATGTCTGTTAAGTTGAGCGAAGGGTACTTAAAGAGTATCTCTTCAGGGAGACATCCATTTTCAAACGCTCCAATCACGGTGTCCAGACGTACTCGCGTTCCGCCCACGCGAAACACACCGTCCTTGTCTCTGGTAAGAGGGGGTTTTTGCGTTACTAATTCCAGTGTTGCCATTGTCTTTGTCTCTCCGCGCCGGTTGAGTCATGTCGCTGCCTTCATCAATAGTATATCACGAAACTATCTGCGCTGCCAGCCACTTGCCTATAGACCCGGCGTATCGGTCAGAATTTGTTGCTGTCCAAATCTCGTTGCTCAGATTTTGCCCTCAATGCGGGCATTTACAATCTCATCGTTGTACACATCTCCTTGCTGATAGCCAATGCTAAATATTGACAATGCGATTC
>CAZPZP010000430.1:0-4419 GCA_964591025.1 uncultured Chthonomonadaceae bacterium | reverse complement strand
GATGGCGGCGAGGTCACTATCGAATTTTGATCGGAGGCGAACAATGTCACTGCTGATTAAGAATGGAACCGTGATTGATGGCACAGGCAAAGCGCGTTATGCCGCCGATATTCTTGTCCAAAACGGAACCATCACCGAAATTGGAACACTCTCGCCGGATGCAACTGCCGATACTATTATTGACGCCGCAGGTTTGATTGTCGCGCCCGGCTTCATTGATATTCACACGCACGCTGATATTGCCCTGCTCGCCCGCCCCGACCACGCCCCCAAAGCCCTGCAAGGCGTCACAACGGAAGTATTCACGAATTGCGGCTTGGGGTTCGCGCCTGTCAGCGGCGACGGATTAGCAGTCCAAAAAAAGTTTATCGCCGGGCTGTTTGGAGATGACGCCGGAGTCGAATGGAACTGGCATAGCGTCGCCGAATTTCTCGCGCATTATGAAAAACAAGGCGTCGCTACCAACCTCGCCTATCTCGTCCCGCACGGCGCGTTGCGCGTTTCGGCGATGGGCATGGAAGAGCGACCCGCCACTGCCGCCGAACTCCGCACGATGGAAAATCTCCTCATGCAAGGAATGGAAGAAGGGGCTTGGGGCATGAGTACCGGCGTTTGGTATGCTCCGATGCGTGCCGCAGATCGCGCCGAACTCGTCACGCTGACACGCCGTGCCGGATTTTTTGCCACGCACCAGCGCGATTATGGCTCCGCGATTTTCGAGGCGACAAACGAAAGCCTTGCCATCGCGGAAGAGGCGGGCGTTCCCGTGCAAATCTCTCATTTGCAGATGAACGGAGCCGCCAATAAAGACCGCGCCCCCGAAATTCTCGAACTCCTCGACCTCGCCCGCGCTCGCGGAATCGACGTGACCTGCGACACTTACCCTTATACAGCGGGTTCGACGTTCGTGCAGAGTCTGCTTCCCGTATGGGCGACCCAAGATGGACCCGACGGCATTCTCCGCCACCTCAACGACCCCGATTCGCGCCGCAATATCGAAGATTTCCTGCGTCATGCCGGTCTCGATTGGAGCCGCTATGCCCTCGTCGGAGCAACATCGAATTTCAATTCGCCCTATGAAGGCAAGAGTTTCGATTGGATCGCCGCCGAGCGCAAGATGGACACTGCCGAATGGGTTTGCGCCCTGCTCCAAGAGGACAACCTTCGCGCCTGTTATGTCCATCACGCCGCCCACGAGGCGAATGTCCGCACGGTTCTGCAATGGGCGCATCAGATGGTCGGGAGCGACGGGCTTCATCTTCCGGGCAAAACGCATCCGCGACTTTACGGCACATTCCCGCGCATTTTGGGGCATTATGTGCGCGAGGAAAAAGTCATAGACCTCGAAACCGCGATCTACAAAATGACCGCCGCTCCCGCCGCCCGCCTCGGTCTCAAAAAACGCGGGATATTAGCGCAGGGCTATGCCGCCGACATCACCCTTTTCGACCCCAAAACCGTCCGCGACACTGCCACCTTCGACGATCCGCTCCAATATCCCACGGGCATTCCTTATGTTTTCGTCAACGGAGTCGCCACGAAATTCAACGACCTGCCAACAGGCAATCGTCCCGGAATTGTGCTGAAAAAGTAGCCCGTTACGTACCCCTAATTCGGGCAGGAATTTCAGTAGTCTGCGCGGAACAAGCAAGGAAATCCCAAAAACAATCACGAATTGAGAAGATATGGCGCGAACGCATTCCATCACAGTCCGATTGACCTCCGACGAATACGAATATCTGCGACGACAGGCGCATTGGGAGGGAATGGCGATGTCCGAAGTGTTTCGCACGCATCTGCATCACCTCATCCGCGAAACCGGCTATCTGCGTCCGCCCGACGACGACCCGCAGGATTTCGGCTACGAAAAAGAGATGATGCAGTTCGTCCTCAGTGTCCAAAGTACAGAAGAATGAAGAATAAGGAAACGCCGCCATGCTTGCCACCCTACTGATAGGAATGATCACGATGGCTCCTCCCAAAATTGCGACTCCAAGTTACACAAGCAAATTGGTTTTTGCTCCGATGGAGAAGCATAACCACGGCTCGTGTCTCGTCGAAACACCGAAGGGCAATCTGCTGTTGTGCTGGTATCGCGGATCGGGCGAGCGCACCGCCGATGATGTCATGGTCTATGGCGCACGCCTCAAAAAAGGCGCAAATCAATGGACGGAGCCGTTCGTCATGGCGGGTGTTGCGGGCTTTCCCAATACCAATCCGTGTCTGTTTTTCGATGACACGAAACGGCTGTGGCTCTGCTGGTCAACCATTCTCGACAATCATTGGGAATCCGCCCTTTCCCGCTATAAAATCAGCACAAAATATGAGCAGGACGATGGCTCTCCGGTCTGGCAAAGCGAGGAGATATTGCATCTCAAGCCCGGTGCAGAGTTCCATGAAACCTACAAGGCGGAATTCGAGAAAGTCTGGCGTCCGTATATCGAGTCGGCGACGCCCAAAGAGAAAGCCGCGTTGTCTGAGCAATTGGAGCGCAAAAATAAACAGGCTCAAGACAAACTTTCGCAGCGTCTCGGCTGGATGTTTCGCGCCCACCCCACCCTTCTCCCGAACGGGCGGATCATCCTGCCGCTTTACTCGGATGCGTTCGACTTCTCTCTCATGGCATACAGTGACAATCGCGGCGAAAGTTGGCAAGTGACGCGCCCTCTTATCGGCGCGGGCAATGTTCAACCATCGATTGCACGCCGCAAAGACGGCACTCTGCTCGCCTATTTCCGAGACAATGGAGCGGCTCCTCAGCGCGTGCAGACCGCGACATCAAACGATAACGGAACCACATGGAGTGCCGTCACGGATACGGATCGCGTTGATTCGGGTTCGGGCGTCGAGGTCTGCGTTCTCCAAAGCGGGCGGTGGCTGCTTGTTCATAACGACGTAGAAAAGGGGCGGCATCGTCTTGCCCTTTCCGTTTCCGAAGATGAAGGCGTGACTTGGCGTACAGGGCGATACTTGGAAAACGATCCCCTCTCGCCCGATGCGGGTTCATACTCCTATCCTTCGATTATCCAAGCAAAAAACGGCACTATTCACGTTTCGTATACCTATCGCCCCAGCAAACAGACGGCAGAGACCGTCGGCAAAGGTTCGAGCATCAAACACGCCGCTTTCAACGAGTCTTGGGTTTTGCAGGAAGGGACGCCATAGCATGACAAGCGAGCCGAACACCAATCCGCGCTATCGCTGGCAGGTTATCGCGATGCTGTGGTTCATCTGTTTCTTCAATTATGCGGACAGGCAAGCGGTCACGGCGATTTTTCCGTTGCTGAAAGCGGAATTCGGCTTCAATTCAGAACAGTTGGGCTTGATCGGAGCGGCGTTTACTTGGGTTTATGCTCTGAGTGCGCCGTTTGCGGGACAAGTCGGCGATAAATATTCGCGTAAAATGGTGATTTTAGGCGGACTGGCGGTTTGGAGCGTGATCACAGGATTTACGGCGGGGTGTTCGCGGCTCTGGCATTTTCTGTTCGTACGTGGCGCGGAAGGTTTGGGCGAGACATTCTATTTTCCGGCGTCTATGTCGCTTGTCTCGGACTATCATTCGCGCCAAACCCGCTCGCGTGCCATGAGTCTGCATCAAACCAGCGTCTATGCCGGAACCATCGGCGGCAGTGTCTTCGCGGGATGGATGGGCGAACGCTACGGGTGGCGCAGTCCGTTCGTGATTCTCGGAATTTTGGGCGTGGTATTGGCGTTGATACTGGCAAAAATGCTGCATGAGCCAAAACGCGGCGCATTGGAGGAGACAGCACACGAACCGATTCCGATGTCCGTTTTCCTGCGCGATTTGGTGCGAACTCCCACCGCGTTATTATTGATTGCGGCGTTTTTTGGGGCAAACTGTGTCGCCGTGATTTTCTTGGTATGGATGCCGACGTTCCTCAGAGAAAAGTTCCAACTCAATCTTGCGGCGGCGGGTTTAGGCGCGACGTTTTTCCTGCAAATTGCCAGCATGATCGGTGCGGGAATGGCGGGATTTCTTGCCGATCAGTGGAGCCGACTGCGGGCGGGCGGAAGGATGCTGACTCAAGCCATCGGTGCGTTGGGCGGTGCGCCGTTTATCTTTTGGTGCGGCTTTTCGCGGGATTTGTGGACGCTGGTCATCGCGATGACCGGCTTCGGGCTGTTCAAGGGCATTTATGACGCGAATATCTGGGCGTCACTCTACGATGTGGTTCCGGCGGCGCGGCGCAGTTCCGCTGTCGGCATGATGAACATGATCGGCTGGCTGGGGGGCGGACTCGGCGCGTGGCTGATTGGGCGAGCGATGGATCGGGGCGTCTCGATGAGTGCTGCCATTGCCTCGACGGGAATCATCTATCTCTGCGTGGCAGTCCTGCTGTTGATTGCCGGACTTGTATTTGCTCCGCGTGATATGCGCCGATTGGGAACGACTCCGAG
>CAZPZP010000429.1:0-4425 GCA_964591025.1 uncultured Chthonomonadaceae bacterium | reverse complement strand
TTGGCAATGCGTCGGTATCTTCCATGTTGCCCAACGCCAAAACAATCGCCTGTTTAAGTTCCGAATAATTACGTTTGTACTGATTGGATTTGCACAGTGCGTAGAGAAGCTCACGGTGTTTTTTGTCCAGCAGTTCCGTGTCGGCTTTAGTGAGCGTCGGCAGAAGCTGCGTCAAAGAGTACATCAGCCACGAGTCCGTGTCCGGGCTGAAATTAACATCGTAATTGTCTTTGTAGAACTCTTTAATCTTCGCGGGTATGTCGGCTTTTGTCCCGAAATCAGCGTGGGCGGAGAGCAGAACTACCGCCTCCGATGCCGCCTCGCGCACACTCTGACCGCCCGCGACGGTTGTAGTTACACTGGCGATACGTATCAAATTGGGCAAAGCAGCCGTCACATCGAGACGGGCAATCGTTTCGATCACAGTTACCATCAGTCCGGCATGACTTTGCGATCCCCCATACATGGACGACATACACTCTGTTGTGAGGGCAAGCAGTCTGTCTTGAAGCAAAATTTCCTCGATTTTCACTTCCGGCGTGGTTGTTTTTTGCAAATAGGCGATTAAAGCCTTAGCAATAGGTTCCTGCATTTTGAGAAGACTGAATTCATGAAGCCGAAATAGGGCAGCAATCGCCTGTTCGTCATGTGAGGCGGCAAGTCGGGCAAGAGCCGCTTCAGGAAAATGGAGCGGAATGTCAGCTGCTTTCCTGCGTTGCACCACTATCGCGCCGCCTATTGCTGACAGCATAATCGTCATGCCGAGCAAAATTTCCCAAAAAGCATGGGCGATAAGCCCTGCTAACCCTGCCGCAAAAAAGAAAACGGTCAATCCGGTTCCTGCGGATTTGGCTGCCGCTTGCTCCACTGCAAGAACATACTCGTCCAGAGTGCGAATATCGTCTTCTAATGGGGGTTTTGTAGGTTGTTCAGGCATAGTTGATTATGATTGGCTTGGGCGCAAAAGTGTTTCGGGTTGCGTTTCAGTTGTGGCGTGTGCTGGGCGCAGCAGCATTTCCGGTGCAGTTGCCGTGCTTTCGGAGGCGCGAAGCAGAGTTTGTGCTTGTTCCTGCTGTTTGGCGCGAATCTCCAAAAATTGCAGACACGCTATGGCGGCACTGACATTTAGCGGCATCTTGCCGCCTTTGCCTTCGCCGCGTGCCAATTTGCTGACCGCAGGAATGGCGGCACTGTCGCCCACCTGCTCATACGCGGACAATATCGCCTTAACGATCAAACCATCGGATTTGACAAGTTGGCGGTTGAGGATTTCGCGCTGTTCTTTGTTGAGCAGATGGGCGTCGGAGGCTTGCAAGCGCGGCAGCAATTCCGTAAGTTTCTGTTCCGCCATTGCCACTATATCCTTGTCAGGAAACTCCAACGCCTCTACAAATGCCCCGACGGTGCGAACATCGTCGAAGCGTGCCAGAGCGCGAGTGACATTTTTTTGCTTGTTGGTATACGCATACGCCGCCCCACTGCCCCCAAAGTAGAACAAAAACCACAGGTTCGGGAAATCCCAATCGCCTCCTTTTAATCCCTTGAGGAGGAACATACTCAGCAAAAACAATCCTGCCCCGCCGAAAATCCAGTTGATCATCGTGCGTTGCTGTTTGGCTTTTTTTGCTTCGATTTGCAGCAGAGCAAGGAGTGGTTCGACGGCATTTTGTCCGGTTGCCCCGATCTCTTCGACGACCTCATAAATCTCGGCGTCTTTTTGGCTGTTGAGTTTGCGTTCCCATTCGGGCGTGATGGTAATGGGCTGCGGTTCAGATTGTTCTTCGTGTTGAAGCATGGACGTTCTCACTAAAGTTGAGTTGGGCGCAAAAGTGTTTCGGGTTGATTTTCGACGGTGGAATTCGCTGTGTATCGCTGGGTGTCTGGTGTTCTGTCGTCGGTTCCTGATGCTGTAACAAGGGCGTCCTCCTCGTTTTCACTCTTTATACGAATACGACTCCAACCAGAAACTTCTTTCTCAGCCGATTGTGAGAGATTTCACAGCATCAACAATATCACTGCGTTCTTTGTCTTCCAACGTGCGCGGATCGAACAAAACGGCGTTGTCACGAATACGGGCGAAAACAGCAGGAGTATGGCGGCGCAAGTGTGCGGCGATGGCGTCCGGTGTGACCGAATTGTCTGCGCTTGAGAGTGCGACGCAGGTTGTCGGTAGGTTTTCACCCGGAAGCGAACCGCCCCCGACTTGCGACTGCTCAGAGATAAGCCGTATCGTGTACTTTCCTTCTGGCAGTTCCTCTTCCATTTGAGCGGCAAGCAATTCTGCCATAAACTCTAATTTTTGCGCGGTTCGAGCAATATAGCGCAAGGTCGGAATATCGCTCAGAGCCGTTTCGGGATCGCGATAAAGCCGCAAGGTCGCCTCCAAACCCGCCAAGGTCAACTTATCTACACGCAACGCCCGTGCCAACGGATGCGCCATGATTTTTTTGATGTATTCCGAGCGTCCGAGCAGGATACCCGCCTGTGTCGCACCCATCAGTTTATCGCCGCTGGCAGTGATGATGTCGCCTCCTGCTCCGACACTTTCCGGCAGCGAACCGCCCCAGCCCTTGACGCCGAAGCGTGATAAATCCAGCAATGCCCCGCTTCCCTGATCGTCCATGACGGGGATTTCGCGTTCGCGTCCGAGAGCGACAAGTTCCGTTGTCGGCGTCTCCTCCGTAAAGCCGATGACGGCGAAATTGGACGGATGACAGCGCAAAATCAAGCCGGTTCGTTCTGAAATCGCGTCTGCATAATCGCTTATTCGGGTACGGTTCGTGGTTCCGACTTCAACCAGCGTGGCTCCGCTTGCCTTGATGATATCGGGCATACGAAACGCGCCGCCAATCTCGACGAGTTCGCCCCGCGAGATGATCACTTCGCGCCCCGCCGCCAAAACCGCCACAGCGAGAAACACCGCTCCCGCGCAATTGTTGACGACTGCGGCATCCTCCGCGCCCGTTAATTCCGTGAGCAGTTCGCGCACATGAGTTTGACGAGAACCGCGTTTGCCGGTTTCGGAACTGATCTCCACAAGGGAATGTGACGCAGCGACATTTTGGATCGCTTTGACGGCGGCATCAGCGAGTTTGGCGCGTCCGAGACCCGTATGGAGAACGATTCCGGTGGCGTTGACGGCGGGGCGCAATGACGGCGTATTCGCGGCGTGTGCCTTGTCGGAAACCTGCTGCGCCAACTCTTCAAGGGAAGCAATCGTCACACTTTCACCGGACAATATCGCCGCTCGTGCCGTTTCGAGGGTTTCTCGCGCCGCTTTTGTGATAAGAGCAAGCGGCAATAGGGTTTTGAGGCTTGCCAGTGCCGCGCTTTCCAAAAGTTTGCCGACAGAGGGCAGTTCACGCAATCGGCTTTGGACAGTGTCGTTTTGAGATTTATTCATCATGCCGTTATTATGGCATAAGCCGCTTCTGCGGTATAATCTTGGCAGACACAAATTTACTGATTTTGGAGCCAGCCATGCCGACAACTGACGACGTTTTAGATCAACTGACGGGACTCTCCCACTTTTTGGGCGATCCCAATCGTGACCTTGCTATTTTAGGCGAGGGCAATACCTCCGCCCGCCTCGACGAAGAGACCTTTCTTGTCAAAGCCAGCGGGCAACATCTCGGCAGCATCACGTCTGCCGGATTTTGCGCCGTTGCCTTTGCGCGTATCCTCCCCGCCTTTACCCAACTTGACCTGACCGACGCCGACGTGAAGCGTGTTTTGCAAGAATCAAAAGCCGGTGGCGATCCGCAGATATTGCCGTCCGTTGAGACATTTCTGCACGCTTACCTGCTGACTCTGCCGAATGTGGATTTTGTCGGGCATACTCATCCGACCTCTGTTTTGTCGCTTCTCTCCTCGAAAATCGCCCGCGAAGCCGTGTCGGGGCGACTGTTTCCCGATGAAATTGTGTGCTGTGGTCCGGCTCCGTGCTTTGTAGAGTATATCGATCCCGGAATGCCGCTCGCCCGCACCTTGCGCCAGCGAGTCGAGGAGCATTACGAGGAGAACGGCGAATATCCGAAAACGATTCTTATGCAGAATCACGGGCTGATCGCCCTCGGCAAATCGCCCAGAGATGTGCAGACCGTCACGCTGATGTACGAAAAAACGGCGCGGGCTTTGATCGGAACGTATGCCCTCGGCGGTCCCAACTTTCTGACGCCGGAACACGTCAGCCGTATCCATACGCGCCCCGATGAGCATTATCGCCAACGCCAAATCGCCCAAAAATTGTGAAGTGGGTTGACATTAGACCTCTTGCCTGAGTCCAGCAGAATAAATTCTTCAGACGGAGGGCGTTCCGCCGTGCCGTGCTTCGCACTCGATAGGGAGAGGGGATTTCGTCCGCAGGACGCCTGTTTTTTAGACGGGTACGTTCTTGTACCCGACTCTTGCAAGAGGTCTATTCGG
>CAZPZP010000428.1:0-4427 GCA_964591025.1 uncultured Chthonomonadaceae bacterium | reverse complement strand
GGGAGTTTCGGAAAGAATTGCTATCGCCTCGCACCACCCGGCGACTCTCTGAAAGCCAATTCGTTCCTACTTGCCTCATCAACGCATTGTCGAATATACAATTACCCTCTCAGTTTAACACACCAACCCCACTCTGTCAAGTCTTATTTTCGGAAGTCCGTACAGAAGTTTAGAGGGCAATTCCTGAGATACATCTTAATTTGATGGAATTGTGAATTTGAGAGGCGAATTCTTGACTTCCAGTTCAGCTTTGTACTTATTGCGGATTCGATCTCTTTGTACTTGAATTTGCGTACTACTGAGTGGACATCGTGTTGAACTTACAAACCACTTCACCTTGGAATAGCAGTGAGGGAAAAGATGCGAATGTGTGTTTTCTAACTGTTCTATGGCAGTCATTACCTTCGACCCCTTCAGTTCAACGAAGATGGAAAGGCGGACTTCTTCGATATTAACAAGGTAATCACATTTTTTTTCATTATTGTCAACAATGACACACCCATCAACTTTCACTTCTTTAATCTCATAACGCTTCGGGTTCTTGAATTCTACTTTGCTTCTTTCCTCACTGAGAGTGAACTCTGGTTTATTATGAGTGACAACGCACTCCGGCTTGAGTGCAGTCACGCAGCCACCTCTTGATATTCAATATCCATAAGATGACCAAATTCTTGAGACAATTCATCGGATACATTATCCAACTGCACTGCTTCAATGAGTTGAGTTTCTGGGTCAATGATCGAGCGCACCGTTCCATTCTCGAAGAAGTAGGCGCGAACATGAGACGGCGGAATAATGGCGGTCTCCTCGATAACCTTGATGACTTGCTTTCGCTTGTCCGGTGACTTCTCGACAATCCTGCCAGCATACATCAGATTATTCAACGCCGTGAGAATATATGGGCTATGTGTCGTGATGACGCATTGACTCGTTGAATCTTCCGAGACGAAATCAATAGTCGCCGCAATAAAATGTACTATTTCGCGTTGTGCCGTCGGGTAAAGATGCGCTTCCGGTTCCTCAATGAAAACTGTGTTTACTTTTGCCTTTTTGTCGTCTCGCGATAGTGATAACAAACCGAGAACAAGAGGAAGCGTCTCCTGCTGTCCGGATGAACAATTCTCTATAGCCACTCTACGACTGTCATCCATGATGATGTAATCTTTATTCTTTGTCTCATCTCGTAAATATTTGCCGCAAAGAATCTTAGACATATAACGCGCAGTCTTTCTCACATTTGTATCCTCAAACAAAAGCCGGCGACGTACTCTTTCATAAAATCTGCCAAACTCAACTAAAAAAGGATCAATTTCCAAATCGTTTGCTATGAATTGAAATACGCTACTTCTTAGAGTTGAGAAGAAACTTCGACCTGCTGGGACAAAATAATTATCATTCGATGTTGAAGGAGAATTTCCATACTGATATTTGATTAACGCATTCTTTTTATTATTCGAAACATTCAGAAATGACCCTAAATCATCGACGAACAATGTCCCTTTCACAATTTTTCTTAAATGCGTCAATTCGTTATCAAATTTGACTGAATACTTGATGCTCAAAGTATTCGATGAAGCACTCCTTCTGGATACTTCAATCCACATATCTCCTGAAGAATAAAGTATAACGAAACTCTCATTCAACCAACTATCACGCGGAAAGTATTTAATGAATATTTCTTTATGTCCTGTACTGATAGAAGATTTTGTTCTCTTAGCGACAACATCAACTGCTAAAGTGGCAAAACATTGCTTAAAGAAATAAAAGAGTTTGGCGCAGACGCTTTTGCCGGACGCTTGGGGACCAATAAAAACATTCATCACGCCCAACTCAATATCGGCGTTTTTGATGCCGGCAAAGTTTTCGATATGTAATGTTTCGTTCGCCATCTTTGTAGTCCTGACTCGTTCGTTTCCTGCGAAATATTTGCAAGCGGAGAATTGAATTATACCATTATGGGCGTGTGCCGTGCGATCACAACACGGCTACTATGCACGTACTGTGGTGAAAGCGCGCAGAAAGCGCGATCTGTTTTCATTTCGCTACTACGACTATCGAGGCATTCAAGAAGCAGACGAGAAAATGAAAACAGCAAATGCTACAAACACAAGCAGCATGACAAACCAAATTG
This sequence comes from uncultured Chthonomonadaceae bacterium, assembly GCA_964591025.1. GTDB lineage: Bacteria > Armatimonadota > Chthonomonadetes > Chthonomonadales > Chthonomonadaceae > CAZPZP01. The sequence goes on along the minus strand of CAZPZP010000428.1, from coordinate 2,296 downwards.
CAATACCAACGCTGCCTATTGTCCGACTTTTCTCGGCGCAGACCGGGCAAACGGAACTTCCCCTAATCATGGTGATTTGACTCTCTTCTACCTGATTGCCACATTGGGAACAAAGCATAATTGCCTCCTCAATCATCTTTTCACACTTTTACGAACACGCATTCGGTGGCTTATCGCTGCGTCAATGCCGCAACGGGACAGGACTACTTGCCGTTCGCAAGCGCGTCTTTGAGAATGCGGACAATTTCAGGGTGATGGACAGATTGGGCATAATAGGGCGGGGTTCGCTTTGATTTATCGCGTATGTTGGCGTGCGCTCCCCGACTGAGGAGGAACTTGACCATGTCGGCATGACTATCGTTGGCAGCAAAGGTCAGCGCAGTCCAACTGGCAGGATTGATGGCGTATACGTCTGACATCGTTGCAGCAAAAGCCGGAAGTTGCCGTAGGGACAGGAGCATTCCGCGATCAAGTCACCGTCTTGGTTATACTCTATCTGGACTTCGTAAGTCTCTGTTCCCTGCACGTATGCCGTAATCGAGTCATTGCTGACCATTAAACCCGAAACCGTTCCTTCACGGGCATAATCAACGCCCGCAGAGTACGAACGATTGCCTGCATATTGCTGGAGTTTCTCCCGCGTCAAAACTTCCGACCATTTCATCGTGACTCTCCTCCTTGCCGATTGCTAACCCATACGTCCAACCAGAGTCGGCAGTATCGTGGGACCGAAACTGACGTTGAGTTTGCGCGACAAGGTGAGTTTGTCGCCCTCGAAGCGGCAGGTAAAGGTTTGGATATACGGCGTTTTAACGAGACAGATTTGCAGGGCGAGCGTATCGTCGGCTGTCCATATACCGCGTATCGCCGCAGTCCCATCCAATCCGTCGATCAAGGTTGTTTTGCCACGCGCCCAATCTCCCATACGACACTTGGCGGTGTGTTCGCCGCGTGCGTCTTTGAGTTTGATGGTGCAGCGATCTCCCGAAAACGTCAGGGATAGTGATTCGATCTTGTTGTCGTTCTTCTCGAAGGTAAACGTCTTGCCGGAGATACGCTCTGTTGTCGGCGAGTTTGGTTTGCCTTCGATAACCGGAACCGCCAATTCATTGAGCGTCTTTTTGAGGTCAATGGCAGACTTTTTCGTACTCGATTCGTTCTTCATTGCGGGCAGGAGATGCTCCCATGCGGCATTGAGAACTGCTTGCATATCGCCCACTCCGCTCGTAATGGCAAGCACAGCGTTTTGCTCCGGCATGACGACGCAATACTGACCAAACGCTCCATCGCCACGATACAGCCCGTGCCGACTCCGCCAGAATTGATAGCCGTAGCCCTGACTCCAATCGCTCGCATTCGCCGGATCGCCATTGGAAATCTGCTTTGAGGTCGCTTGCTCGATCCACGCAGCCGGAATCACCTGCTTGTCATTCCACTTGCCTTTCTGCAAATAGGTCTGCCCGAACCGCGCAATGTCTTCGGTTTTGATACTCAAGCCCCACCCGCCGACATTGATCCCTTTCGGGCAGTTCTCCCATGTCGCGTCTTTGATGCCAAGCGGCTGAAAGAGACGCGGCGTGAGATATTCCAGAATGGGCTTGCCGACAACCTTCTGCACAATCGCGGAGAGCAGATAAGTTGCCGCGCTGTTATAGACGAATTTGCTGCCGGGCGCGTGTTCGACGGGAAGCGAGAGGAATGCCTTGACCCAATTCCCGTCTTTGCTTCCGGTCATGGCTCCTGTCGCGTCCTTGTCGTGTCCGGTTCCCATCATTAGCAAATGCTTGACCTGCATTTTGGCGAGATTGGCGTCAATTTTGGCGGGCAATTCATCGGGAAAGAACGAAGTCACCAGCGAATCGACGGTGAACTCTCCCTCTTCGACGGCAAACCCGACGGCGGTAGACGCAAAGCTCTTGCTGAGAGAGTAGAGCATGTGGGGATGCTGCGGGGCGTAGGGCGACCACCAGCCTTCGGCGGCGACTTTGCCATGCCGCATGAGGATAAAACTGTGCAGTCCGCCGACTTTGCTGTTGACGGCTTCGAGAAAAGATTGAATGCCTGCCGAGTCGATACCCACCGCTTCGGGCGAAGTGTGGGGCAGTTTCGAGGCAAATTTGACGGGCGCGGGAGTCTGTGCTGCTGCGCCTTCCTTATCGGTCAACGCGGCGAGAACAGGCATGGCAGCCAACCCTTTCAAGACTGTACGGCGTGTCGGTGAGTTTTCAGAAGTCATAATGAAGTCACTCCTTTGTAAAGTGGCTTCCTATTCTGCTCTGTTTCGCCGATTTCCTGC
>CAZPZP010000427.1:0-4428 GCA_964591025.1 uncultured Chthonomonadaceae bacterium | reverse complement strand
AATGGAGTGACCAGACTTCATTGGTTCAGGAGACGACAATCATGTGCAGTCTACACAACATCAACGACGCTTTGCTCGTGGTTTCTCTGTTTGTCAGCGATTATCTCGACGCGCACCCTGCGGTTCGGGAGTGGCGCAGGTCAAACAACCGCAAGCCACCGTTCACCGACGCCGAAGGGGTGACCATGGCACTCATGCAAGGCTGTTTGAGGCTGTGCCACTCTCAAGCAGACCTCTCTATTTCTGCTTCACAACCCTCACAGCGCGTTTCCGAAGGGGTGCAGTTATCCGCGTTTTATTGCTCGTCTGCACCCGTTACGGGAACTTGTCGGGCGTCTTGTTCTGGCGGCACTCTCCCAACACAAGATGCCCACTCGCCTTTACATTGTGGACAGCAAACCTCTCCCGCTGTGCAAACCCGTGCGGCATGGCAGGGTCAGATTGCTTCGAGAAGACGGGGCATCTTTCGGTAAGAACAGCGTCGGAAGGTACTTTGGGTTCAAAATCCATGTCCTGATGCACAAAAACGGCGGCATTCTCTCCGTCGTGTTCACCTCGGCGAGCGTCGTCATCATAGACATTGCCGTTGTGGTATCATTTACAGAACCGACGAAGTTAATTCAGGATTTACCGATATGCCCTCTTGCAAGCCCAACACCAAAAGGAATTGAACAAATCGCGCAAATCACAGGGAAAACACTTGAACATAAGAAAGAAAAAAATATACCGCTAAAAATATTTATCAAGTGAAGTCCGTATACTCTATTCTTAAAATTGTTCTTGTTGCTTTTTGTTGCAACAAAAGATAGTGCGCTACTGATTGTAGCTACTAAGAGAGAAAGGACAAACACCATATCACTTATTTCCATAATATAACCTTTTAGAACTGACTCCCATTGACCTGCCCCCGTTATTTTAGTCCAGTGTTTGTGTTAGTCTCCACTGGATTGTGAGTGGGTTTTGTGCCACTCGGTTTTGTATTCTTGGGGCGTTTTGTACCCCAAACTCTGGTGCGGACGTTCCTCATTATACTCGCGGCGGGACGTCTCGACCAACACCTTCGCTTCGGCAAGGGAAAACTGCCCTCGTTTCATGGTTAAACTCCTCCGGTTTTTGCGGAGAGTCTAACATAACTGCTGGACTAACTTTTCGGGGGCATCTCACCTTTGCCTGAGTTTCAACCCGATACTCGGGTCAAAGTAAGGGTATGTGAACTTCATAACGAAGGAGAGAGTATAACTGTGGATCACATTCTCCTATCTGTTCACCGGGGCTTGAAAGGTATACTCGCCCGCTGCGACGGCAAAGACAGCACAGCCCGCTTCCATCCGAAGCCATGTCACGCCTTCCGCGTGTTCTGCCGCGCTCTTACGTTCCATCACGGTCGCTTTATCGCGTGACGGAACGTACACCAGTGCCGTTGCCCCGATGGGAATGCGGACACGCAGCAGAAATTTGTTGTTTTCTTTTCGCCACTCGCTGGAAATTCTCCCCCGAACGGATTCGTAACTGACTTTGACCCATTTGAGATCACCCACCAGATGAGGTCGAATCAGAATGCGGTCGAAGCCTGCGGCATCGGGTGCAGGCTGAATGCCTCCCAACACTTTGTAAAACCACTCGCTGACTGAGCCGAACATGGGATGATTATGCGAAAATGTGTTGTCGCTGAATTCCCAATGTTCCCAAAGCGTCGTTGCGCCGCGCTCCAGCATATAGCCCCAGCCGGGAAAGGCACGTTGATTCACCATACTATAAGCCACATCGGCGCGTCCTAAGTCAGCCAACACATGAAGCACAAATTTTGTGCCGAAGATGCCGGTGCTGAGATGTCCCTTGTGTGTTTCCTGAATGTCGCGCACAAGCGTCTCCAAGGCGCGTTCCTGTTCTTCTGGCGGAACCAACCCCAATTTCAGCGCGAACGCCTGACACGCTTGTGTTCCCATGTCGAAGCGTCCCGTGCCTGCCTGAAGAAACCGCAGACGAAATGCCTCGCGGATTTGTTTGCCCTGTTCCGCCGCCTGACGAGCCTCTGTGTCGTGACCGAGTATGCGGGCGATTCGCTCGAACAGCGTCACGTTGAGAAAATAAAATCCGGTTCCGGTCAATGCACGCGGCTTTGGGACTAAACTCTCATGATCGCTGATGCCGTTGTCAAGAATTCCGTCTTTTGCACGCGATTGCAGCAGCGCGACCCAGCTTTTCACGGCATCATAATTTTCTTCAAGGATGCGCCGGTCGCCATAGTATTGATACAACTGCCATACCAAGAGCGGAGAGGCGGTTCCCCACCCGACGGGACCGGAGCCTTCGCCCAATCCTTCATCGGTGATCCCGACAAACGGTGCTGTTTCGGTGAAGCCGCCGTTGGGACGCACCGCGTCGCGCAGATCGGAAACGGCTTTGGCATAGAAGCGCGACATATCAAAGTTGAGCATCGCCATCTCGCTGGTCGCCACGATGTCGCCGCCATAACCGAACTTCTCGCGATGCGGGCAGTCCGACTGCACGCTGAACAGATTGCTCAACTGTGTCCAAAGCACCATCTGCTGAATGCGATTGAATAACGGATTGGAGCATTCAAATGAGCCAACGGGGGTGACATCGGAATTCAGCCGCAGTCCTTCCAGTGCGTGCAGGCTGGGTTTTCCCGGAAATCCGGTGACTTCCACATAGCGGAAGCCATGATAAGTGAAGCGCGGCGTGTAGGTCTCCATTCCTCCGCCGCGCAGAATGTACTCATCCTGCTGAAAAGCGGTGCGTGGTGCGCCGACGCCCTCGTAACGATAGGCAGTTCCTCCCTGTTTGATTTGTCCGCACACGGCAGTCATGCCGTTTAGTGTCCCATCCGGGTAAAGCAGCTCGCCGAAACGCATTCGCACCCGTGTCCCCGCTGATCCCTGCACACGCAATCGTGTCCATCCCGCAAAATTCTGTCCGAAATCAAAAATAAAGACGCCCGGTTTTGGTTCTGTCATCCGCACGGGCTTGAGCGTGCGTGTCACACGGATGGGCGGCGCATCCTGTGCGTGCAGCAGCCCAACAGGCTCGGATGCGAGTGCGGCAGACTGCCAGCGCGTCTCGTCATAGCCTGCCTGATCCCAACCAGTTTGTTCCTGCCGTGCATCATAAACTTCACCGAGATAGACATTGTTGCGCCGTATCGGACTGTCGCTGACTTTCCACGAGGCGTCTGTACCGATGCTCTGGGTGCTGCCATCCACAAATTCGATGACCATTTGACAGCGTAAACGCGGCTGTCCAATGGTGAGATGCTCCCGCAGATTGAGGTGTCCCCACAGACGCAGCGGGAGCGGATTGTACCACCCATTGCCTACCAACGCTCCGGCACAGTTCGCGCCCTGTCGAAGCAGTGTGGTCACGTCATAGGTCGAATACAACACGCGCCGGGAATACTCTGTCCAACCGGGATCAAGCACACTGTCGCCCACACGCTTCCCATTGAGCCGCAATTCGTAGTAACCCAATCCGCTGATATATGCCCGCGCACGACGAATTTTCTTTGCAATCGTAAATTCCTTACGAAGCAGCGGGGCGGGAGCGTCCTCGAATTGTCCTGCTTCGGATTTTGGATTGTCGGGACGGCGAGTGATCCAGTCCGCACGCCAATCTTTCGTGTTCAGCAGTCCCATTTCCCACCAGGCGAGATCGCTAAACTCGGAAAGCCGGTTATGGGCATCCCAGGCGCACACTTTCCAATACGCTCGCTGACCGGTGAGCAGTGAACGTCCGCCATACACGATATGCAGCGAGGCAGAGGAAGACACTTTCTCGCTGTCCCACAAGTCTCCATAATTGCGAGCAAGCCGTTCCGAGGTAGACGCCACCAGAATACGATAAGCGGTCTGTCGCTGTCCGCGAGTTCTCGAAGCAAGCTGCCAACTCAAACGTGGCTGCCGGACTTCGATTCCCAATGGAAGGCTCCGATATTCGCATCGCAAGTTCTGCACTTGCAGTTCGGCAGCGTGTGCGTTCATTGCTGCAAGAGCAAAGAGCAGGATAATGAGAAGTGTACGGAAATTCATAGGAAGGTGGTTTTCTCTCAAGAGGGCGATGCCCTATAAGATAAAATGACATTGATGCATTGTACCTGAGTGAACTGTAGTTTAGCGTTTTTTGTGTCTGACAGTTGTCAGACACACTCTCATTCTCCTGCTTAACCTTGCATTTATTTGCATCTTTGCCCTGAAATTCCTGAGAGGCAGAAGTGCAAATAAATCCTTGATGAGATGAGAAGGGGAGGCAGTCGCTGGTATAAAGACGCTAAGTGACTCTCAAGGATTAAACTGTTCCATCGCATTGTCGGGTACTGAAAGTACCCGCCTCGGTGTCCTTCGGACGAGCGTCCGGCAGGACGCACCATGCAAGAACGGAACGATTTTTTTGTTGAGAGTCTCTTACTGACGC
>CAZPZP010000426.1:0-4430 GCA_964591025.1 uncultured Chthonomonadaceae bacterium | reverse complement strand
TACTATCTTTCAGTCCACTTTGGCAAGCATGGGGAAAAAGTGGGAGCGGTTTCTGAGACCGACTATGAAGATAAGGCGAGAAATTTTCTAAACACTCCTCTGCAAGATGATCCTGACATTGAAGACCCGTGCAGGACAAACGGCTGTGTTGTTCGATACAATAAACGCACGAATGAATTTGCCATAATGACACCTACAGGCAAGATTCTCACTTATTATACGCCAACCAGAGCATGTGATGTTGATTTGAGTGTTTACCCAGTAGATCAGACACATAATTTCCCGACCAATTACGATTACTTTGTCCACGAGAGCCAGAAACAATGAAGACCTACACATCAACAATTTGCCCAGTATGCGGATATGATGGCTTTGATCACATTCCCGAAGAATTTGACATTTGCCCGTCATGTCATTTTGAGTTCGCGGTAAATGACGAGTCATGGTCGCATGAGCAACTTCGCCAATCTTGGATAAACCGTGGAGCAGAATGGGCATCAACTAATCCATATCACCCTCGTCCTGCGAACTGGTCGGCAATTCGACAACTCCGCAACATCGGACACAGGGTTACTCCAAGTGAACGCCTTGCTATTGGTGAAAATGAGGTTACAGGCTCAGTTTATGTTAGAATTGGGCATCTCTTCGATCACCATAATCAAGTTGTTGCGTCTACGACGAAGGCAGAAGTTAATGTGTTCAATCAGACTCTCCCATCTGTGCTAACTTCTAAGAATAAACCTGTATTGATCGCGTATGCATAGAGGAGAAACGAATGCCTCGACTCCTTAATTTTCTTCCCTGTAGGAATGTACTCATTAATAGAGATGATAATGTTCCTTCGGCGATTGGAATTATTACCGGCTTGTCTCTTGGATTAAGTCAGGAATTGCCTGACCCGATTCCTGATGACGAAGGTATCTCGCTTGCATGGGGAATTATTTCGACATGGCTCCGCGAAGAAGGAGATGAAGGGAAAGAGTTTGAGCAAGAGGTACGTCTTATCCTTCCTAACAATCGCGTTGGTCCGAAGTTCACGATAGATTTCCACATGAACGGAAAGACCTACCACACGACCATGAACATCACTGGCTTCCCCTTAGTCCCGCAAGGAACAGTTCTATTGAAATCTTTCTGGCATGAAAAAGGACAGGATGAGTGGCACGAAGCAGGGGAATACCCTATTGAAGTCATATATCCGTAATTGCTCGACGATTGATATATGGAAGACCCAAGAAAAGACCCTACTCTGTTCGATGAGTAGGGTCTCTTCACGTTCACCTGAGAAATCTTGAGAAAATCCCAATAAAACGCCCTTTTTATATTTTAGCCTCAATCTTTGTGAAATGGTCAGGATGAGCCAATTGGGCGTTAGCGTCTCAATTTTAGGCTCCAAACGAGACACTTTTTCGGAATTTTTCACGGCAAGACGATTTCAGCGTTTAATGCGGTGCTGCCCAAGCGCATCCAGCCTCCATAGATTGCGTTCTCAGTTTTGTGGAAACAGCGTAGACGGCATGAGGAAGTAGCCGGAACGATAGAACATTTTCCGGTTCAGTCTCAACAGCAGTTCGAGCGGAGGCGTCGTGCCGCGTTGATCGAACCGTACCGCGTCCAATTTGCGGGCTTCCGCTAAAGCAGTATTGACCTGACTGCCATTGCCTTTGATGTCCCAATAAGTCGCGTAGGTCAACTGAACATCGGGATTGGCGGTGGCTCCCCGCATTCGCCCAATCTGTGACAGAACCGACTCAGCATCGGGGATTTTCTTTAGGAACAGATAGAGCTGCGCCTGTATCAGTTTGGCGTTGAGATTGTCCGGTTCGTTTTTCAGGACAAGGTCGGTCAAGTCCAAAACCTGCTCATAGCGGTCTTGACGCTTCGAGATGGTCAATCGCGCCGCATAATCGAGATAAGGACCACTCTGGAATGTGTTGTAGCCAATCGCCCGATTGATCGCCCGCTCTTGATCTTTAAGGTCGGGAGCCGAGAGAGCGAGCGCGTAATACGCCTCCGCCGTTCTGGGAGCCAGCGCAATCGCGTCTTTGGCGAGGACAGCTGCTTCTTTGCCTTTGCCAAGCGCGTTGTTCGCAAACGCCGCCACAACCAGCGACGCCGGTTTCTGATCGGCAAGATCGGCTTGAACCGCTTGCTTGGCGTCGGCGAATTGCATCAGGCGCAGATAGGACAATCCCATAATCGCACGGCTTGCAGCATCGTCTTTCTTGACCCGTTGGAGCAGTCGCATCAGACCGAGTGCTTCCTGTGGATGATCGGCAAGGGTATGTGCCAGTGCAAGGCGGTTGATCGCGGAGGTCGGCGCGTCCATTTTGAGTGCCACTTTACTGTATTCCGCAATCGCTTCACGAATGCGCCCCGCCGTCATAAGGGCGTCTCCTATCGCTTCGGAATTGCCCGCACTGGATTTCTTAGTTTCCTGAACCGCCAAATCTGCCGCTTTGTGCCGCAGTTCGTTCGCCGCCGAAAGTTCCGCAAAAAAGTTGGCGGCGTTTTCCGGTTCCAGCGCACGCTGCACGCGGTAGGAAGCGAGTTCACCCAATGCAGGCGCACTCGCATCCAGTCCCATCGCTTTATCGAGTGTGGCAATCGCCTTGCCCCAATCACGGCGGGTTCCATAGACGCTGGCAATGGCACGCGACCCAAGGATATTACCCGGCTCGGCTTTGAGCGCACGCCGTCCGTACAAAATCGCGGCGCCATATTTCTTCTCACCCAACGCCTCTGTCGCTTTGGCGGCAAGAACTTCCGCGCCCAAACTCAGTTCGTTATCCACTTCGAGATTGAGCGTATGGCGTTTCGTGCTGCCGTTGCTGTCGAATGCGGTGATGCTGAGGGTATGCTTGCCCTCTTTGTCCGCGATAGTGTCCCAATCGTAGACATAGGGCGTACTGGTGTCGGTATAGCGCAGTTCGTCATCAACACGAAACTCGACCTTGTCGATTCCTTCGGTGCTTTCAATCTTTGCCGCAATTTTGGCAATATCGGCGACTTTTTCGCCCTCAGCGGGTTCGGTTTTGATAGTAATATCGGCAAGGCTCAGGGATGCGGACGCCGTCAGCGCGGCGAGTCCGACCAAAGCGGGGGCAAAAGTTCTGTGGAAGCGGGAAAAGCAAACAGGCATGGAAGACCTCGACATTCAGAATTTTGGGAGTAACTCAACTTTATCTATATTACCCCGACTAAGGGCGCAAACGATCATTATGCCAAGCCCTCTTTACTATGAGACACCATACGCGGCAGGAAGTTCCGACGTTCGCCACTTTCTCACTGTTCCCCTATCAGATTGTTGTGTCATTGGGGAGCAGAGGGAAGCAAGATGACCTCTTTGATGCGGCGTTCGAACTCTTCCCGCTCCAGCATGATGCGGCGACCACAGCGAGCGCAGACAATCCCGACATCGGCTCCAGTGCGCGTGACAGTCCATTCGTCGCCACCGCAGGGATGGGACTTTCGCATTCTCACTCGCATTCCAACGAGAACCTCCTGATACTGTGACATCACTCTTGTCCTCGAAATCACGCCCTCGCGAAATTCATCGGACGGGCGATTTTTATGTTATGCGGCGAAAATGGCTTCGACAGCGACTGTCAAATCAGAAAATGTGAGCGATTGAACCGTTTCGCCCATGCTGTAAATCCGCATGTGTGTCACTCCGGTTCGAGACAGGCGCAAGACTTCCACTGTTTGTGTTTCCGGCAGAATTTTCCAGCACTCCTGCACGTCCACTTGGCAATAGTCTTCAATTTTGTCGTTGAAGCGGTGGGCTGTCTCACTGCCGGAAATAATCTCCACGACAATTTCCGGCGCGGCTGTCATGGGGGCGGGATTATCAGGCGCGGGATTGAGGGCAAGACGATGGCTGCTGATAAACATCACATCGGGCTGACGTGTCCGCAGTGGAGCGCGGCGAATCAAGACATCACAAGGTGCTGTAATCGTTTCGCCAGCACCAGAAACTTTTTCACAGAGACGAAAAAGAATTGCCAAGTTTAACTGTATCTTTTGATGGGCGCGGGTCGCTGCGGGCATAGGGATTTTCTCTCCATCAGTGATGTCATAATGCTGTTTGTCGGTCTCCTCCGCCATATAGGCTTCATAGGTCAAAAGTTTGGGCGGCGCGGGCGGGGCGATGGCTGTACTCATGGTCTTGCTCCTGTCTTGTTGATAATTCCCGGTCGTCTTATTCCCGGCTTCTTACTGATTACGGAATGTTCGTCATCAGGCATGGTATCGCGGTTTTCCGAAGTCAGTGGCGAGTGCGCGAAACTTTGCGGAAGGTTCGCCAAAATTGCGGGAGATTCCTGCCTGCCTATGGAAGAATGGAAGATGCGCCCGACTTCCGGGCGAGTGCGCGAAAGTTTCGCGCAGGAGTATCACAATAACCCCTCCCCAGCCCTCCCCTTCGTAAG
>CAZPZP010000425.1:0-4431 GCA_964591025.1 uncultured Chthonomonadaceae bacterium | reverse complement strand
CTAGTCGGGTAGAGATCACGTACCCGCCTCAAAAACAGAGGTCATGCGGACGAAATTCCCCTGCTTTTCGAGTGCGAAGCGCGGCATGGCGGAACGCCCCCTGCACGAGAAATTCATTTCGCTGGACTTAGACAAGAGGTCTATTTAAGGATTGAGTTTGTCACAAAGCCGCTGTTGACCGCGTACGGGGTAACAGTGTGATCAAATTTTGTGAGTGATAGGCTCTTATTCGTGATTTGGAACGGATTTTCCTCTTAAATCCGCCGTTGAGAGAAGGAGTTTCTGGAATGGGTTGTCCACGAACAGTATTAAAATGGAGTCTGCTAACATTGGGCGGACTTGCCGGGTGTGGCGGCGGTCAGGATTTAGGCGCGTTTTCTCGCGGACTGGGCGGCGACATCGGCAACGGCTATAATACCTCGCTCGGCTCACGCTATCAAAACGGGAATGCGTCCGATGCGACAACGGCATTGCGCGGCACTTATGCGCGAATCGAAACCTCCTTCGAGTTGGAAAATTTGCCCGGCGATCCCTTCGATTACGAGAAGGTCAGCGTGCAGGTTTCAGTGCGTAAGCCCGACGGCGGCAATGTGGACGTTCCTGCGTTTTTCGATGGTGGCAAAATATGGCGAATGCGCTATACTCCGGCGTCGCCCGGAAACTACAGCGTGATCTCCGTCAAAATCAACGGAACAAGGGTTACAGAAGAGAAATTAGAAAAGAAAGAGTGGGCGGTCAGCGGCGATCCCCTGCCCGGTTTTGTCCGCATTGCCAAAGGCGATTCACAGCGATTTCTCTTCGATAGCGGGGCGCAATATTATCCGCTGGGGCATAATCAGGGCTGGCAGTCAAAGGATTTGCCCGATATTCCGACCTTGTTCGGCAAAATGCACGCGGCGGGCGAAAACTGGTCGCGGGTCTGGATGACGCATTGGGACAGCAAAAATCTCGACTGGAACGAAGCGAGCAAAAATAACAAACCGGGTGTCATCGATCTGGAAGCCGCAAAAAAATGGGACGGCATTGTCGAAGCGGCAGAGAAGCAGGGAATCTATTTTCAGATGGTGATGCAGCATCACGGGCAGTATGCCAGTGAGAGCGGGCAGAAATTCTCCTCGAATGTCAATCCAAATTGGGAAAGCAACCCGTACAACACCAAAAACGGCGGATTTCTTGCCGCGCCGGAATTGTTCTTTACCGACCCACAAGCCCGCGCCATGACGAAGCGCAAACTCTATTATATGGCGGCACGCTGGGGCTATTCTCCCAACATTTTGGCGTGGGAACTCTTCAACGAGGTCGAACATACCGACGCGGCAAAGGGCAAACAGTGGGACGATATTGCGATGTGGCATCGGGAAATGGCTCTGTTTTTGCGCCGTGCCGACGGCTACGGGCATCTCATCACCACAAGTTCGCATTCGAGCCTTGCCCTTGACAGCCCGATTTGGGAGACCGTGGACTATCTGCAAACCCATCGCTATACTGAGGACACTCTCTCACTCGGCAGTTCGGTTCCGCCGGATACGGGCAAAAAACCGACTAAGCCGCATTTCATCGGTGAATTCGGCTCTGCGGAGAAGAGCGAGAACGATGAGGTCGCCCTGCATAACGGGCTATGGGCAAGCCTGATGCAGAGTCCGTCGGGGGCGGCGCAGTATTGGGATTGGGAACGGGTCGAAAAAGAGAATTTGTACGCGCAATACAAAGCAGCATCGGGATTTTTGGCGGCGTCCGCATTGGCGAATCAGGGCGGATTGACGGCGTTGATGGTTCCCGTAGAGACTTCCCAAAGGGCGGAACTGAACATCACACCGATTGGAGATTGGAAGGAAGCCAAAGAGAACGAATTTATTGTCAGCGGCGACTCCGTTCCGGCAGGGCTGAAAAACTATCCGTCGTATATGCAGGGCGAATCCAAGCGCGACATGATGCCCAAACCGTTGACGCTTCAATTGAATGTGACACAGCCCGCGACGTTTGCCATTACCATTGGCAAAGTGGCGAAATCGGGCGGCAAGTTGTTGGTCAAAGTGGACGGCAAAGCGACGGAGAAAGAGTTTTCGGCGGACGCACAGGACTATACGCCAAAAGCGGACAACGCGACAACCCGCATCGAACTCGCTCCCGGAATGCACACTGTTACCGTCGAAAATCCGGGCAAAGACTGGCTGCTTCTGCGCCGAATTTCCCTGTCGAACTACGCTCCGGCATTGGCGGCACACGCCCGTATTGGCAAAGATTATGCGGCGGCATGGGTCTATCATCGCGGCAATATCGCTCTTGGCAGCAAAGACAAAGCGGCAGAAGCAGCGTCCGGGACTCTGAAACTTCCGGGATTGAAAGCGGGCAAATACCGGGCGACATGGTGGGATACGCAAGCAGGTGTCTCGCTGAGTTCGACGGAATTGGAAGTCAAAAACGCGAAAGAAGCCGCAACGCTCGCTACGCCCCCGATCACGCGGGATGCGGCTCTGTATGTGACCAAAGCCAACAACCCCAAGGTGGCAAAGAAGGTAGAGGGTAAGAAGTAGGGAACATGGAACAGAACACACCCTAACCACAGAGGCACAGAGGAAGCACAGAGAATCTGTTATGAATTCTCTGTGCTTCTCTTTGTTTGCTTGGCTTCTTTGTTTTTCGTATATTGTTTTTCTTATTTGCAACTCAAATAGAAATAATACCGCAACAATACGGTTTTTAAGAAATATCGCAGTTTTGGCATATTTTATGCTTTTGTATTGAAGATGTAAAACGTGGTTTGCATCGGAAGGAAATCCGATATTTCAGAGGAGAAGTAGATAATGAGTTTCAAATGTTCACACTTGGCGACAGCCCTAATGCTTTCGTCTGTCGCATTGAGCAATGCCCACGCCCTTGTGGTAATTTCGTCCGGCAATACGCCCGGCGGCGACAATGTGCTGTTTAACAACAATCCCCCAAATGGGACAACAGTTACAGGCATTCTCAATACGAACAATAACTTCAACGTCAACTTCGAATCCACGCAAGTCTTGCTTGGCAACGGCGGACAGGCTCGCGTTGAAGCAGTAAACGGCAATGATCTCAACAATATCTGCGTATTCCTCGATCCGGGCTTGGGCTTCACGCAGTATGTCGGCAATCCCTTCGATGCCACACGCAACTCTACCCTGACCATTACGGTGCAGAGCGTAGATCAATTCGGCAATATCGAACCGCAGACCATCGGGATGCTGTCCGTGGGAAATGGACAGAACTTCTTTACCGTGCAGGCACTTAATGGCGAACTGATAACGAAAATCCGCCTAACTGGTACAGATTTTCAAGACCTGCGCCAAAATCGCATCGTGGGTGCTCAATTTCTTCCCATTCCTTCCTCAAATGTTCCCGAACCGGGAAGTGTTGCTCTGCTGATTGGTATGGCAACAGTTTGCAGCATCGCTCTTCGCCGCAAGCGCAAATAAGTGCCGGGTTTCGTTTTTTGCTTCTAACGAGCAGAAAGGTTTACAAAACTTTTCTGCTCGTTATTTTGCCAGTTTTTTTTTACAACATAACTCTGGCATACAACTTGCTCTTTATAATAACAAGGAATAGTCTTAATCGTTCCTTAATTGAGAGTCAGTTCTGCCACGGCAGGTGTTTTGTTCTTGACCTCTCATTTGTTGATTGTCAGGGAGAAACGCATGAAAATCGTTGTTCGCAGTCTCAGTGTCGTGGCTCTGCTCGGTCTCAGCCATGCCGCCCAAGCGCAATTTGTGGTCTCGTATTTTAATTTCAACACGCTCGTCAACAGTGCCAATGCAGATGTGACGACACTCACCCCCAATGCGGGGAACGGTTCCCTTTCGGAGACCTTCAACGGCAGTGGCACTACGGCTTTTGGTGGCTCCACCATCAACGCCCAAGGAGCAGATGTTGCCGGACAAGCACTGGCTCTTACGGGTGGGAGCAACGGATCAGGCACACCCAATAACGCTGCCTATCTTCAGTTGCAGATCAACACTGTCGGCTATTCCGGTCTTACGCTCTCCTTTGCCACACAGAAAACAGCCAACGGCTTCAACAGCAACCAACTCAGCTACAGCACCAATGGCGGTGTTTCGTTTACGCCTGTGGGTTCGACCTACAATCCGGCAACCTCATTTGCTTTGCAGAGTTTCGATCTCTCCAGCGTCACTGCCCTCGACAACGTATCGGATGTACGCCTTCGCCTTGTCTTCAACGGCGCGACATCAGGCTCAGGCAACAATCGCATTGATAACCTTAAGGTTACTGCGGTTGTTCCTGCGCCCTCCTCGGCTCTTGTTCTGCTGTTCGGAGCAGTTCCCTGTGTGAGAATGATGCTGCGCCGCCGCAAAAAATAGTCAGTGGCTCCTCAAACACTTTTGCCACGGTTCACTACCCTACAGAAAACGAGGTGACCGGAGCATGAGGTATTCTTTATTCTCA
>CAZPZP010000424.1:0-4432 GCA_964591025.1 uncultured Chthonomonadaceae bacterium | reverse complement strand
GTCCTGACCACTGCCTTGCAGCAACGCAATCAACGCGACTAAACTTTGCTATTCTTTCTTGCTTCTCATTCGTAAACCAGTCAGCAAATCCCGAATGAGAAATGAGAACGATGGCACACAATGCGCCGGAAACAACGGCTTTGGTTTGGTATCGCGGTACGCTCCGAATTCGTGACAATACAGCACTCTATCACGCGCTGAGGGAGAACAAGCGGGTCTGCTGCTTGTATGTTTTGGACGCAAACTATCTCAGGGCGAACGATATTGGCGCGGCGCGAGTCGCGTTTTTGCTGGAAACGCTTGCTGAACTCTCGCAAAGTATCGAGGCGTATGGCGGGCAGTTGATCGTTCGCAACGGCTCCGATGTGCCGCCGATTGTTGTCGAGGTCGCCAAAGAGGTCGGGGCTGGGCGCGTCTATTTCAACGAAGATTATCTGCCGTATCCTATCGAGCGCGATGCACGCTTGAAGGACTTGGCACAGGCGGAAGGCATCGAAACCAAAGCCTATCGCGATGTCCTCTTGGTTCATCCTGCCGAAGTTTTGACGGAAGAGGAACGCCCCTATACCGTTTTTACGCCGTTCAAGCGACGCTGGGAAGCCAAGCTCGCCACGCCCGACCTCTACCCCGTCGAACCACTTCTCCACAAACTCAAGCAAGAGACAAAGTACAAGAGCGCGGAACTGCCAACCTTGGGATCGCTCGGAATGTACCTGTCCTCTCAAATCGAAACGGGCGGCGAAAAACGCGCCTACGCCCGGCTCACCGAATTCATGGACAAGGGAATCGCCGCTTATCACCAAAACCGCGACAATGCTTCTGACCCGAACAGCACCTCACGCCTTTCGATGCACCTCAAATGGGGAACGGTCTCCATTCGAGACTGTTACCGAAACGCAAGACACGCCGGAGGAGCCGGAGCCGACAAGTGGATCGACGAACTGGCATGGCGCGAATTTTATTATGCGATCACGTTCCATTTTCCGCATTCCCTTACAGGTCCGATGCTGCCGGAATACAGCGGCTTTCCGTGGAGCGACAATACCGATCATTTCGAGGCATGGAAAGCGGGCATGACCGGCTACCCGTTTGTGGACGCCGGAATGCGGCAGATGAACGCAATCGGCTGGATGCACAATCGCTTGCGGCAGGTCGTCGCGTCGTATCTCTGCAAAGATTTGCTGATCAACTGGCAGGACGGCGAACGCTATTTTATGCAGAAATTGGTGGACGGCGATTGGCCCTCCAATAACGGCGGCTGGCAGTGGGTGGCAGGAACCGGAACCGATCCGCGCCGTGCCACACGAATTTTCAACCCAGTTCTTCAGATGGAGCGATATGACCCACAGGCGGCTTATGTCAAAGAGTGGGTTCCTGAGTATGGCACGCACGCATATCCGTCGCGCCCAATAGTGCCGCATGACGAGGGACGGCGCAAGTTTATGGAGGCGTTCGGGAGTACATCGGCGGGACGGGAAGCGATTCGGCAGACACGCCGCGAGGAGCAGGACGCACAGCGCAAATCCCGTAAACAGGAGAAAAATCGGGAGCAACAAGGACTTTTTTAGAAAAAAGGGAACTATTTTCGCGAATCCTATAAAAAACACTTGACAGAATGCTCAGGGTGTGATAGACTTTGCTTGTACTACTTGAATTGTTTTCCCCACGAATTGAAGCATCGCGTGATGTGGGACGACCCTCCGTTCTGCTCGTGATAAGATGCTCGGAGTGCGCTGGAAAATCTCATTTATACCTCTTCGGCGGTGTCCTGATTTTGGACACCGCCCTTGTTTTTGACTCGTATTATGAGAGGAGGAGAAAACCATGCCGTCTTTCACGTCCTATTTGCAACACCTTGCCGATATGCTGGACAAGCAGACCCTTCGCGTTCGCTCTCTCGAAACACTCACGCCGGAACAATGGAACTGGACGCCGGACAAAAAGACATGGTCAATCGGTCAGGGCGTTCAGCATCTTCAATTGGCGGGGAACGGCGTCGTGCCGCGATTTCAGAGGGCAATCGAAGAACTCAGACGGATTGACAAACGCAATGACGCTGAACCGCGCCTGAACTTTGCCGAGCGGATGATGCTTCGCTTTGTCAGCCCCAATCCGCCGTTTCGTGTTCCGGTTCCGCCGGGCTTCGAGCCTGCCCTTATTCCCGAACCAAAGGACACGGCACTGCCTCAGTTTCTCAAACTCCACGCTGACCTTCATGATGTTTTGGTCAATGCGAGCGGTTATGATTTGGAAGCCGTCGCCGTCGAATCGCCTGTGACGCGACTGTTCAAGCCCTCATTCGGTGCCTATTTGGCGATCACTGTCCAACATCAGGAGTATCATGGGTTGCAGATCGATGCTCTCCGCGCCCAATTCTGATCCACGAAACACACGAAAAAAGATAAAAAACAACACGAGAACAATTCAACAACTAAAGAAACATAGAACATAAAGAAAAGCACAGAAATTCTGTTGTTGAATCTCTGTGCAATCTCTGTAACTCTGTGATTTTGGGTAGAAGGAGCGTGCCATGCACGTACTGGCAACAGGTGCGAACGGAATGTTGGGGCGCGATCTGTGCGTCTTGTTGGAGCAAGCGGGGCATAAAGTGGTGCGAACGGATCGTGCCGCTCCAGTCAATGAAGTTGTGCCGGAGTGGGAACCGCTCGATATCACCGATACCGACGCCGTGAAAAAATGTTTGCTCCACCACCAACCCGACGTGGTGATTCATGGCGCGGCTTGCACGGATGTAGACGGCTGCGAGCGTGACCCGGACAGGGCGTATAAGATCAATGGACTCGGAACGTGGAACGTCGCGGCAATCTGCGGCAACCATAATATGACGCTGGCGTATATCAGCACCGATTTTGTGTTCGATGGAACCAAGAAAACGCCCTATACCGAGTTCGACACGCCTAACCCGCTATCTCATTATGGAATGTCGAAATACGCGGGCGAGAAGTTTGTCGCGCAGTTGTGCCGCCGCCATTTCATTGTTCGGACGGCGTGGCTGTTCGGTGTTTATGGCGGCAAAAGTTTTCCCGATAAAATTTTGGAGCTGGCAAAGACGCACAAAGAGCGGTTCATCGTAACAGATCAGATCGGCAGTCCAACGCATACGATAGATTTGTCACGGGCGTTGATTGACTTGCTGGACTCGCCGCTCTATGGGACATATCATATTACCAACGCGGGGCAGTGTTCGTGGTACGAATTGGCGAGAAAGACTCTCGAACTGGCGGGCGAAACCGGCATGGAAGTCAAACCCGTTCCTGCGAGTCAGTATTCGTCGCCGACAAAGCGTCCGGCGTACAGCGTTCTGCATCGGTGCGCCCTCGAAATTCAAGGCAAGGACAATTTGCGCCCGTGGCAGCAGGCGTTGGCGGATTTCATAGACCGCAGACAGCAAGTACAAGCCCTCACCCCCAACTCCTCTCCCAAAATTGGGAGAGGGGAGATTTGAGCAAGGAATTTTATGCCAAACGCGGAGACTCATGATTATATCACGGTATTGACGGCGGTTGCGGGGAATGCGTTGTATTTCGCGTTCGCGCCAAAGCCGGATATTCAACTTTCGATCCTTTTCTCGACAACGTATCTGCTGGCGGGCTATGCGTGCGCGGGCGATTTGGATTTGGATTCGAAAGAATACAGACGATGGGGGCGACTGCGTTTCTTGTGGTATCCCTATAAGCGGTTGGTGCCGCACCGTTCGAGGCTCTCACACGGTTTGATTCTGGGCGGCGTCATTCGTGCGTGTTATCTGGCGACGGTCTGCACGCTGGTTTTCTGGCTGAGTTTGTGGCTATACAGTCGCTTAGGTCCTCATGTTGACGCGACGGCGGCGACACAGCAGCAATGGGCATCTATCAATGTCTTTGTTCAGGACAAACCGCAATGGACGGCAGCATTGCTGTTGGGGTTCATCTTGGCGGGAACGACGCACTCCATTGCCGACACGATTTCGACATGGTTCAAGCGGCGATTCTAATGGGTCGTTGGGTGATTAGGTCATTGGGATATTGGGTCGTTGGGTGAGAATATGATGGAACCGAATACCGATAAATATCTGCTATTACTCAATGCACTGGACGATGAGAAAGTCTCAGTGGTATGGAATGCGTGCCGCGAACTCGCAAAGTACGGCGACAGGGCAAGCGAGGCTCTCCCGAAACTCGAAGTGTTGCTGTATGGACGCGATCAAACTTCTGCATTGTGGGCGCGGTTCGCCATTGCCAAAATCATGGGCGATACCGCGTCGCATTTGCCGTATTTTGTGGAAGCGTTGAGCGAGAAGAAACGAATTTGGGCGGGCATGGCGTCTACAGCGATTGCAGGGTTTGGTGCGTTGGCGAGCGTTGCGGTTCCGCAGTTGATTCAAGAGTTGAGCGACGAAAAAGCAGACAATCGCTGGAGTGCGGCATGGGCG
>CAZPZP010000423.1:0-4436 GCA_964591025.1 uncultured Chthonomonadaceae bacterium | reverse complement strand
GGAACGCCCTCCGTCTGAAGAATTTATTCTGCTGGACTCAGGCAAGAGGTCTAATATATCAGAAACAGTGTTCATGTCAATATCCGTTATGGTGTGACGCCAGCAACTTCTCGAATCTCCTCTATTTCGCTTGGCGGCACGCGACGAGAAGCGTTTCCAACGCCGCGACAACCGTATTCTGCTCCGAAGGATTGAGGACGGCAAGGGTTGCGGCGAACCGTTGCAACCATTGTTTGCACCATTGATTCATCAACTCCAAGCCGTGCGGCGTCAGGGCAAGCGAGCGAGTGCGCTTGTCTCCTTCGCCGGTACACGACTGACTGCAAGCCGCTCGACAAGCCCCAAACCCTGCCTACTGCGTTGCCATTACCACATTTCATCAACACCAATGCCTTGTTCTTGCGGCAGTTGGAGTTCTTCGCGGGTATAGCCAAAAGTGAGTTCCGGGCGGACTTTCAGTCTCAATGGCGGCGACTGCGGCGTGTCGTCCGCTGTCTCTATCGTCTTACCGCTTCCCCTCTTCGTCGCATTCTTTCTATGCTGTCGGGGTGGCAAGTTGAGTACTCCTCATCATTTTGGAGCCGTTCAACGCCGTCCTCATCGCAAAACTCAGGGAAGGGTGCGTCTGAAAGACGCTTGTTTTTTCCAGACGGGGGTTTAAAACCTCCGGTGCGAGAGGTGAGTTATAAACTCAAGGCAAGAAGACCCCCTGCGTTTACGCAGGGGATGAATTGCCTTCCGCCCAGCATTCGCGGAACAAGTCCTTTTGTGACAGACACGGGTTCGCTATTTCTTGGGCTTATTCCTGCTTTGTGGTTTCGTCTCGTCTTCGTCCAGAGCGCGAGGCGAGAACAGGCGCAAATACGGGTTGCCGTAGTGCTGATAGGCTCCCCATGACCGCGCCCCATTTGCCATCTTGAACACAGCGCGGCGAGCGTCCCGCATGGCAGCGTGCATGAAAGAGGGAGAGAAAGGGAGAGAGAGAGACGGGGAGACACTGGTTTTGTTATCTGGGAGCCTTGAAGAATTTTGATCCAAATTCTCCCTTTCTCCTCCTCTCCCTTTCTCTCCCTCTTCTATTAAGCCGAGCAGACTGCCATACAGCACTTCGGCGAATTCGAGCGATGCCAGATCGTCTACCGACCACGCCGTACAGACAAAGTTTGAGACGCCCCGCGCAAAGAACGACTCGGCAAACGACGGCGCAAGTGCCTCCGAGCGCAAATCGGGACGTTCCGGCGTGACGCCAGACTCGCACGCATTTGAGAAAACAAAGCGCGGAATCCGGTCAATGCGCGTCAATTCGTTGGCGGTCAATCGCTCGCCGCCCGTAAATATCCAACCGGAGCGAATCGGTTCTGCCGCGTCATAAATACAGTGACCGGCAAAGTGAAGCACGTCGTAGGTTCGGAGCATGAGATGCCGTAGAACAGTGGTGCGCTTTGCCTGATACGGTCCTGAAAGGCGCACAATCTCGATATGGTTGCCCGTTGTCTCCATGAACTGTGCGTTGAATTTGCGAAACAACTCTTCCAACGCGAAGCCCTCTTCCTCCGCGCCGGGCAGGTGCGCGTCTTCGGCGGGATCGGCGACGATGAGGACGCGCAGGGTTCGTGTGGGCGGTGGCGGCGGTTCGGGAGGCGGCGCGAACGCTGTCCGAAGTTGGCGCGTCAATCCCCGCGATGTACCGAGAAAATCGCTGACTCTCAGGTTTGCGTTCGCATTGGGTTCGAGGCTGATGTCGGCTTGCGCCATCATTTCCCAATGGATTCGCGCCGTCGTCGCATCGAGCATCAAGACCACGGGAGCCGGTGACTGCAAATGCGACTGAAAATCGTCGGGAATGAGTAGGCGTTCGAGGAATAAGCCTTTTTCTTTTTGCTGTTCGCGATCCATTTCGGCGGCGAGTTCGAGATTGGCGTCCATGATCAGTTTTGCGTCCACTGCAATATCGCGTTCTGGAATGGAGGCGTTGCCCGTGATGGCTCCGAAGCGATAGCCGCGAGTGTCCATCGAAACCGTAAGGCGGGCGGGCTGTAGTGTCGGATCGTCTTTGACTTCGGATTCACGCTCTCTCAGGTCTCTCGGCTCCGGCGTGAGTTTCAGGGTCTCCAGTGCAGTGCGGTCTTGAGGAGCAAGCGGTTTATACCTGACCTCAAAGAGAATATTGGGATCGGTTTCGCGGGCGACACGAGCAATTTCTGTTTGCAAGGTGGCGTCTATCTCCAAAATGCGGGCAGGATTGCACTCCACGAAGGTAATCCGCGTCAGCGCATTGCGGTTCTGTCCTTTATTCTGGGATGCGGCGGAGGTCAGTGCCTGTTTCGCGCCTTCAAGCCAACCGGCAAGGGAATCGCGCAGTGGGATATTGTTGAAGCCCGAACCGATCACGACAGTGGCGAGATGGTGCTTGCCAAGCCGTCCGAGTGTCCAGCAGAGTTCGCGCACGGTGACAATGAGTTCGGGCGTGCCGAATCGCCCGATAACGCCCATGCCGACAAACGCGAGCAGACGATCCGGAGAGTTTGGATCGGATTTGGGGCGCGGATCGGGAAGCAGAAACGGTTGGGCGAGATCGCCCCGAATGATGCCGCGCTCCGAAAGTTGAGTTACAAGCAAATCTTCACGAGCGATCACCGTGCCTCCCGGAACAGCACTGCTGATCGCTCTATCGAGGGCGAGTTCCGCCGTTTGCGGCTTGACGCCGAGATAGTGACCGACGGCGATCACATCGAGCGGAAACTTTACGTCGGGTCTGAGATGCGGCAGGGCAAGCCCGTGTTCGGCGTGGTGAACATCTTGCAGATTGGCGCGAACGATCCCGATTTCCAACGTAATTTTGCGCGGTTCGGGGCGTGTGGATTGGGCGTTATCCTGCACAGTCGTGGGATGATCGCCGAGAAAGCCGCTAAGCAGAAAATCTTCGAGTTTGCGTTCGTCCGCAGAAAGAGGCGTGGGAAGGGATAAGTTTTTCTCCCCTTCTCCCCTTCTCCCTCTCTTCTCCTCTTGTTCAAAGGAGCCGCGCACAGAACGCACCAACGCTTCGATTTCCGCAGGATTGGGGTAAGTTTCGCGAATCACGTCTGCGCCTGTCAAGCCTTTTTCGTCGCCGCGCACGCCGGAGATTCGCTGCGGCAGTGCCGAGGTTGCTCCCGTATGAATCAGATCGTTGACCGCGTCGAGAACTCTGTCATTGACGGGCAAGCGTCCGTGACTGTCTTCGACGAAGTAGACTGGTATCGTCGGTTTGCCATCTTTGTAGGGAACACCGAAGTCGTGTGGCACGCGGTTGTCGCCATTGCGGGTCGCTTGATAGGCAGTCGAATTGGTGAGCCAAAGCCCGTCATCGGGGGTGGGAATATCGGAGATCGTGATCTGGTTATATCCGGCGATATAACTCATGCGATCCGCGTCGAAAACTTTATCGAGTTTGGCATGGTGGCGCAGTGCCGCGTCGAGATGAAGTTGAGACAAGGGCAGTCTGCCATAATTGGAGGCGTCATAGAGAGGTTTGAGATGCGGCTTGAGAATGGGAGAGGGCAACATTTGATAGATGCCGGGAAAGGAGTTCATGATCGCCTGCATCTCGGCGGGCGTGTGGATCAAGTCGGCGAACGCAAGCATTCGGTTTGTCTCTTCTAATCCGGTGAGGACTTGGGTGATTGCCGGTGCGCCAAAATTGGGAGTTCCGAGCATAATCAGGCGGGCGATTTTTTGCTGCCAGTGTTCGGGATAGTTGGCGCAAAATGTCCGTGAAACCAGCCCGCCCATAGAATGCGCGACAAGGAAGACTTTTTCGTTATTGGGAAACCATTTGCGGAGTTGGAAGTCGAGGTCTGCCGCCGCGAGATCGAGAGATTTGCGCCAATCATACCAGAAAACGCGCACGGCGGCATTGCGTGCAAGCATAAGTTCGGTTTCGCCGTAAAAGCGTTTGAGATAGCCGGACGCGGTTATGGTGAGATTGGGGTCGGCATTGCTCTGTCCATTAGAGGCAAGAGCGAGTTCGCCCATTGCCCCGCGCAAAAGTCGAAAAATATGCACCCAAACGGTATGTGAGCCGCCATTTTTGGGGAGCGCGTCGAGCATACTTCCCATAATGCCGGGCAGAATTACGACGTTGGCGGGCGGGGTCAATGTGCCGCGAAGCCGATTTTGCGAAAGGGCAAGCCCGTGCAGGCGTTCATAGCGTTCGTCGCCGAAATAGGTGCGATAGATTCTTTCTTCGGCGACTGTCGGGCGCAGTAGCAAGCGGGCGAATGTCGCGGTATCGGCGTGTTCGAGCGTAGCAATCACTTCGCGGTCTTCCATGAGGGGAAATTGTCCTTATCGAATGAGTTAAGACAAGTTTCGCGAGGAGGAGAGAAGAATCCTTTATCTTGTCCAAAATCGGGTGTAAGGCAGATTGAGCGGATTCGGGTACAAGAACGT
Source organism: uncultured Chthonomonadaceae bacterium (assembly GCA_964591025.1). Classification (GTDB taxonomy): domain Bacteria; phylum Armatimonadota; class Chthonomonadetes; order Chthonomonadales; family Chthonomonadaceae; genus CAZPZP01. The sequence goes on along the minus strand of CAZPZP010000423.1, from coordinate 5 downwards.
ACCCG
>CAZPZP010000422.1:0-4437 GCA_964591025.1 uncultured Chthonomonadaceae bacterium | reverse complement strand
CTCAAGGGGGGATTGCGTCCGTAGGACGCCTGTTTTTTAGGCGGGTACGTTCTTGTACCCGCAATCGAATTGACCTGCTCCCTACTTCCTATTCCCTTTGCTGACAGGTACGTTCGTGTACCCGATAAGGACAACACTGAGGCAAGAGGTCTCATGTGTCATCAAGCCGCCGCAACCCTTTCCGGCATATTCTCGATACGTGTGAGCCAGTAGTTGGCGTCATAGCGATCATCGCCCGTCAAGAACCGCCAAAACTTAATGCGTTGGGCGTATTCAAGGCGATCATCGTTGCCGTACCATTTATGATTGCGGAACAAAATATCGGTGATTTGCGGATCATCCAAGTCGTCGGTATTCCAGAGCAGGGTTTGGCGCACTGTCGGGTTAAGACGTATCTTGAACATATAGCGGAGTTGGTCGGTTTTGTTGGGTTGAGCGCAATGCCATAGCCCGTGATGTCCGACCACGAGCGTTCCTGCTTTGCAGACAATCGGCAATTGTCCTACAAAATTCTGATGCCGCCCAATGTCGGTTTCGTGAATACGGCGCAAGTGACTGCCGGGCAAAAACATCGTGCCGCCCATCTCACGCGGGGTATCGTGCGGAAAATAAAACAGTTGAATGTCGAAGTGCTGGCGCGTGTCAATGATGGCGTCCGCGTGCCAGACTTGCCCCTCGAAATGCTTCGGAGCGACACGGTGCGGGGCATGGTGATCATAAAGAGGATTTTTGCCAACCAAACTGGTGATGATCGCCTGAACCGCCGGCAAACGCACCATCGCCCCAATTCCCTGCGACTCGCGCCATACATCTGCAAGTGGCTGTCCCTGCGTCTCATAGCCGAATTTGATCGCTTTCTCGTCGAGTTCACGCATCACTTCGGCGTTGATCACGTCGGGAATCAGTTCATCGAAGCGAAGCAAGCCATCCGCGACAAAATTTGCCATCTGTACCGAAGTCAATAATTGGTGATTGTCCGCCATTGTCAAAGGGTCTCCATTTTCTCCAGAATATACTCGAACCGTAAATAGGAAGTCGTCAGTTCCATGCCGGGATACGCCGGCAGCAACTGCGGAAACTGAATCACGCGCCATCCGTCGCGCATCGCCTCCAAGACCGATTTGTAGGGTGGGGCGTCGCTGTCGCCGGTTGTGGCGTTGTCCCTGCCCGTGCCGTCATAGGTCGCCCATGCACCTATCGGGCTGTGCAGATCAGGGGTATGCGCGTGCAATATCAAAATTTTCTGTCTCAAATCGGACACAAGGCACTCCTCAGCAAAGAATTTTTCTTTCCAAATTCGCGTTGTCTCGTTTAATCGGTTTCGCCAATCACAAAAATCATCACAACAGACAAGACGAGATTGAGCAACGCAAAGATCATACCCAAAATTCCGTAGAGACTTGTGAAAGAGAATATACTCAGCACAAAACTTCCGGCTAAACTGCACGCGCCGCCCAAGATATTGAACCAGCAGATGAAGTTGACATAGTTCCGCGCCAGTTCCACCTTACAGAGCAGTCCGATGCCCACTAACAAGGAGAACAAGGAAATTACCAGAAAAATCGCGCCAAATAAAGACCCTGCCGCGCCGAAGGACACAAGGCGACCAATGGAAAACAGAGCATTGATGACCCAATATGCTGCGATGCCATAGTAAACGGGTTTGACCCATTTGAGGTTGAGCGGCTGGGTTTCGGGATAGGTATAGCCGGAATCCTCTTCGATTTGTGAGCGGCGAGCCGCTTGGGACGCCGTTCCTGCCGCGAAATTGTTGCGGCAAAATTGGCAATAGGTTGTCTCATCAGGAAGAGTCGCCTTGCATTGAGGGCAGGAAATCATGGTGTGTTGCTCCGCAGTAAGTGATACCGCGCTTTTTGTATGCAGTATCCATTTTATATTCGACGAATACACTGGATTTCCTCTCACTTTTCGATATTTTTCTGTGGGGCGTGATTTTGTTCGTTGAATTTGTGGCATTATTCATGCAATAAAGAATGAGACGCCGCCGTTTTGCAGTGAGAGGCGAAAAGAAAAACACGATGCCCTTATCCACAACCTATATCAAGCCGATACAATTTCTCAAGGTACAAGCAGTTACGTTGTCGCTTTTACTTGTCTCTTGCTCCGCCTTTGCACAGGAAACGGTTCCGACGGAATCTGTCCCCGATCCGCGTACCAATCCGATGTATGGTCACTCGATGCTTGGCAGTGCGTTCGACGACATTCCGCGCCAACGTGCTTATCTCATGCGCGGTATGCCCAAAATCGTCTTTCCCGTTACGACCACAAGCCGCGAGGCGCAACGCTATTTCGAGCAGGGAATCGGGCAGTTGCACGGCTATTGGTATCTCGAAGCCCAGCGTTCTTTCCGCAAAGTCGCCGCACTCGATCCACAGTGCGCGATGGCGTATTGGGGAATCGCCATGACTCGCTTCGACAAAGACAGTCTCGCCAAAGAATCGCTTGCCCCTGCCCTTCGCCTCCTCAATCCAATCAGCGAACGTGAGAAACTGTGGATTCAGGCACTCAATGCGTATCACTCTGCTGATTCCAAACTGAAAGACCGCAACAAAGTCCGGCAAACAAATTACCTGCGAAATCTAAAAGCCATTGTCTCGAAATACCCTGCCGATTTGGAAGCCAAAGCGTTCTTGGCGCACACAATGATGGATTGGCGTTCCGACGAACCCAAACAAAAAATCGAAGACATCGAGGCTTTGACGCGGCAGGTTTTGGCGAAAAACCCCGCGCATCCTGTACATCATTATCGCATTCACCTATGGGACGGTTCGACAGAAGAGCAAAAAAAAGCCGTTGATTCGGCAGGGCAATGCGGGGCTTCGGCGTCCGGGATCGCCCATATGTGGCATATGCAGGGACATATTTTTTCCGGTCTGCATCGCTATAACGAGGCGGTTTTCGCACAGGAAGCGGCGGTCAGAGTGGACAATCATTATCTCATGGCGGATCGTCTCATGCCGGATCAGATTCACAATTACGCCCATAACAGTCAGTGGCTTATCGAAAATCTCGGCTATGTCGGGCGCGTTCAGGACGCAATCGCTCTTGCCAAAAATATGCTCGAACTGCCGCGCCATCCCAGTTACAACTCTCCCGAAGCCTCGAAGGGCAGTGCCTATCATGGACGGCTGCGCCTGATCGAGATATTGCTCAATCATGAGTTGTGGCAGGAGGCGATTGATCTCAACACGCAAGGATGTCTCGAAGAGGGCAGCACCGCCAACACAAAATCGGAGCGGCTTCAACTTCTTGCCATTGCTTCGCTAAATACAGGTGATATATTAGCGGGCAAGAAGTATTTGAGCGAATTGGAAGCGTTGTGCGATGCAAAGCGTCCGACGTTGAAACAGGATGAGAAGCCTGATAAAAGCGTGTACGATGAAGCAGGAGTCAAGGAATCCATCGCGGAAGTGCGCGGTTATCTGGCTCTAACAGCGGGCGAAAAGGCAGAGGCACTCAAGCAGTTCGATCTGGCAAAAGGAATGCCGAAAAGCCGATTGGCTCGCGTGCGTTTCGCGTCAGGGCAAACTGTCGAGGCAGAAAAATTAGCGCGGGAAGCGGTTGACAAAGAGGAAAATCAGGTGGAACCGCTCGCAACACTGACCGCGATTTTGTCTCAGACTGGCAAGCATGAAGAGGCGAAAATGCGGTTTCGGAAGTTGCGAGAAATCGGTTCGCGTGCCGATAGGGACGCGCCTCTGCTGGCTAAGTTGGCTCCGCTCGCCAAAGAGTTCGGGTATCCGACAGATTGGCGTATGGTCGCGGAAAATGAGACCGAAGCGCGGCGTGAGATGGGGCGGCTTGGGCAGTTTCGCTGGGAACCCTACTCTGCCCCGAACTTCACCCTTCAAGATACGAACCGCCGCAAAGTCAGCCTTAGCGATTATCGCAAGCAAGAGCGTCCCGTCGTGGTTTTGTTTTATCTTGGCTATGGCTGCGAACACTGCATGACCCAACTGAATGCGTTTGCACCGTTTGCATCCGAGTTTGAGAAAGCGGGAATTTCGCTGGTCGCGGTGAGTGCAGACAATCTGAAAGGACTGCAAAAGACGTTCGCGAAGTCCGAGCCGAAAACGCCGTTTCCGTTCCCGCTTCTTTCCGACTCCGGCAAGCGGGCATTCCGAGCGTTTCGCGCATACGACGATTTCGAGAAATCTCCTCTGCACGGCTTGTTTTTGATAGACGGAAGCGGACAAGTGCGCTGGCAGGAAATCCGCTTCGAGCCGTTTCAGGACGCAAAATTCCTGTTGTCTGAAGCCAAACGCCTCCTCAGCCACAAGCGTTCTGCCGACACGCTGGCGCAAGAAGACATAAAGAAAAAGCCTCCGACGACGAACTGATCACTCTGTCTTAGGGACTCGCAAGGATTAAACTGTTCCATCGCCTTGTCGGGTACTGAAAGTACCCGCCTCGGTG
>CAZPZP010000421.1:0-4447 GCA_964591025.1 uncultured Chthonomonadaceae bacterium | reverse complement strand
GTTCGAGCAGATTGTCAAAGCGACCCAACAGCGATTCTATGACAAAGACCTCCACCAACTCGACTGGGACAAAACCGCGCAAACCTATCGCGTTAAACTCAAGACGGTTAAGACAAAAGCGGAATTTGTGGTTCTCGTCAACGCTATGCTCGCAGAACTCCGCGCCTCGCATATCGAGTACATACCTGATGACGACGTGGGATTTGCCCTGTTTCGCTCCGTAATGGGCGGCGGATTCACTGGCAACGAGATCGCGCATATCGGCGTGATGGGAACACGGCAAAATGGTCAATATATCGTGTCCGGCGTTCTGGAGGGCTATCCGGCACAAAAAGTGGGCATCAAAAGTGGTGATGTGCTGCTGACGGTCAACGGTAAACCATTTGAGACGGCGGGTTCATTTCGGGGCGGCGAGGGCAAACCGCATACCTTAATGTATGGCGGACCAAGAGGCACAACCGGGTTAGTCGAGGTGACGCCTATCAAAGAGAATCCGCTGAAATCCTATCTCACGGCAACCAAGCGGAGCATCAAAACTCTCAATATTGAGGGCAAAAAGATCGGCTATATCCATCTCTGGACGATGGCGAATGATGAGTTTCGCGCATTATTAGAGAATACCGTTTTGGGCGAACTCCACAATACCGACGGGCTGATTCTGGACTTGCGCGATGGGCATGGCGGGCGACCTTGGGGCTATGCCGACCCGTTTTTCCTACCCGATATTGTCTGGGAACAACAGATGCGCGGCACGAAAATGGTGCAGACGAAATCGGGCTATGGGAAACCAATGGTCGTCCTGATCAATAAAGGCACACGGAGCGCGAAAGAGTTTTTCTCGTATCAATTCAAGAAAACGAAGCGGGCAACTCTTGTCGGCACACCCACTGCCGGTGCGTTTCTTGGGGCATCTATGGTTCCCATTGGCAAAGACAGCATTTTGGAACTGCCTGTTGTCAATCTGCGTGTAGACGGTCAGCGTTTAGAGGGTGTTGGTGTCGCGCCCGATATTGTTGTGGAGCCTTCCGACACTTACGGCGAAAACGACGCGCAGTTTCGGGAGGCAAAACGGGTCTTGATGGAGAAATTAGGCAAACAATCGGAGCAGTGACGCCCCGCGCTCCTTTGTCCCAAAGAGACCGACGAAGAAGTCCCGGATAACCTATATCGCTTATCGCGTCCAACGGACGCTCGTCCGCAGGACATTTCAGACGAGGATTTTTGATCCCGCTCGAATGCCCGCACAAAAGGAGAAATCAATTGAAAAGCATTCTCGCATTGACCGCCCTCGGTCTTACGCTCGCATCGGGCGCATGGGCGCAAACCGCTGCATTGAAATCTATCGAATCGGGCGCATTCAGCACCATCGGTTACTATATGCCGCTCCGCCTCAGTCTGACCAAAGACAAGCCCTCGGAAATTACGAAAGAACCGACGTATACGGGAACGCCGATGTACGGCACGCTGACCTTCGCGGGCGAGAAATATCCCGTCGTTTTGGACGAGAATGCCGACGCCACCGACGCCAAACTTTATGTGGACAGCAACCGTGATGGCGATTTGACCAACGAGGACGCTGTGAAGTGGGAGCGCACTGCTCGCAAAGTCACCAACCCGCAAACCAAAGCGGAGGTCGAGGACGTTTTGTTCCGGGGCGACAGCAGCACGGCGGTCAAGGGCAAAAAATACGGATTATCGTTCTATCGGTTCGCACCGAAAATGGCGGAAATGCGAGGGCTTGCAACGAATATCCTGTTCTTCTACCGCGATTATGCTCAAAAGGGCGAAATCAAACTGGGCAAGAAAATCTATCCCATCGTTTTGGTAGATGAGACCGGCACAGGAAGTTATAACAGTACCAAGCAACGTGAGTCGACTCTGCTGATTGACCGCAACGGCAACGGCAAATATGAGCGTTTTGAGCAATATGATTTGAATAAACCGTTTAATATCGCGGGCAATGTCTACGAAGTGGACAAAATCGCGCCGGACGGCTCTAAAATTACCTTAAAGAAGTCGGCAATGACCGCCAAAGAGGTTGCCGAAGTCCCGATTCCCAAAGATTTGAGCGTTGGAAAACAGGCGATTGCGTTCTCGCGTCCCGTTATTGGCGGCAAGACGATCAAGTTTCCCGAAGATTACAAAGGCAAAGTCGTAATGCTGGATTTCTGGGCGACATGGTGCGGTCCCTGTATCGCGGAACTGCCCGGACTGACCAAGGCATACGAGAAATACCACCCCAAGGGCTTCGAGATCATCGGAATCAGTCTCGACCAACCCGACCAACTGGAGAAGGTCAAAACTTTCCTCAAAGAGAAAAATATGTCGTGGGATCAGATTTACGACGGCAAATACTGGCAGGCGGAGGTCAGTCAGATGTACAGCGTAGACAGCATTCCGCGTGCGTTTCTGGTAGATGGAACGACGGGTAAAATTCTCGCAACAACGGCAGAACTGCGCGGCGACGCATTGGACAGCACGCTCGGACGCGCACTCAGCAGCAAGGATTCGGCGGAAAAGGAAAAAGGCACGAAATGACACGACACACGTTGAAATTATCGCTCGGCGCATTGCTGGGCATCGGCGGTGCATTGGCAAGTCTTCCGGCGTCGGCGGATGAGGTGGTGACGGTCAGTTTGCTGCCCGCGTCTTCCGGTGGGCAGGCGGCGATGTCTCCACGCAAAATCGAACTTGGTGAGAAAAAACCGGACGGCGTTACGAAGGAAGCACTTTACCGCAACACGCCCCGCTATGGCGTGATCACGCTCGGCGATGCGAAGGAGAACAAAATCGCGGTGGTTTTGGACGCTCCAACTGTGGGCAAGGGGGCGGTACGCCTGTTTGTAGATAATAACGGCAATGGCGACTTGACTGACGAACTCGCTTTGACCATGATACAAATCGGCGGCTCGACCACCAAAAGGGCTGTCACAGACAGCGGCGATGAGCGGTACACGGCACTGGTTCTTGCCTCGGCACGCTACAATGTGGTGGGGCGCGGGGGAATTGTTCCCAGTGGTTTAATTTTCACCTTTTGGGGCGGCGATTTGACTGTTAACCGTGAATACAACCGTACAGGAACGCTGAAAATCGGTGAGAAGGCATATAAGTTCGCGATCACGGATCAGGGCGTCAGCGGCACATTCAATGACTTCAAGCATGGCGAAGATGATCCCGCAAAGGTAACGATCCTTGTGGACAAAAACGGCGACGGCGTGTTCAATATGAAAAAAGAGGCGTTCGATGCCGTCAAGCCGTTCCGCGTCGGGGCAAGTGTGTTCGAGGTGGCTTCGATTGATTCGCGTGGAACCAAAGTGACCCTGCGGCGTTCAGGCAAAGCGGCAAGCACCGTGACGGCGAAAGATTTGCGCGTCGGCGGCGAGACTATTGCGTTCGAGACAGATCGATTCGATGGCAAAACCGTGATGTTCCCCGATGACTACAAGGGCAAAATCGTTCTGCTCGACTTTTGGGCGGTATGGTGTCCGCCGTGCCGTGACGAAGTCCCCAATATCGTCCGCACTTATGAGCAGTTTCATAAGGAAGGCTTCGAGATTTTGGGCGTCAGCCTTGACCGCAAGGGTGATGATGCCAAACTCAAAGACTTCATGCAGGAATTCGGCATGACGTGGGCGCAGATTTTCGACGGCGGCTATTGGAAGGCGGAAATCGCGCAGCTTTATGGCGTCAACTCTATTCCGCACGCGGTTCTGGTTGACGGAACCACTGGAACCATTCTCGCCATGGGCGATGACCTGCGCGGCAATGGCTTGCAAGCGGCTGTCGAAAAAGCCTTATCGAAAAAGCGTTAGAACCACGGAGAACACGGAGAAAAATGAGAGAACCACAACGAACACAACGAGAATTCAATCATCTTGGGTTTGATTTTGCCTTGTTTTCGTGTTCTTTCGTGTGTTTCGTGGATCATTGCATTGGGTTTTCTCCTTGAACTCCGTGTTCTCCGTGGTTTTAATTTTGTTGATGAGCCGCCGAGTTTCTTCGGCGGCTTTTTTTGAGGAGAAGCGATTTTGGACGTTGTGAATCGAGACGGTGTGGCGGCGTTTGTGACGAAGGACAGTTCGACAATTCGCGAACTCATGGCTCCGCGCAATTCAGAGATCGAGCGGCAGAGTTTGGCGGAGGCGCAAATTGGTGTCGGTGGCGAAACTCAGGCGCATTATCACCCCAATACTGAAGAGATTTATTACATCATTGCAGGGCAAGGCTTAATGGCTCTGGAAGACGAAATTCGTGAGGTTAGCGTCGGTGATTCGATTGCGATTGTGGCGGGCAAAAAACATCAAATTCGCAATACCGGAACCGAGATATTGACGCTATTATGTTGTTGTGTCCCTGCGTATCAGGACTCGGATACAATTATGTGTGAGCCGTTGCTGGGTGATTAGGTGATTGGGTTGTTAGGTCATTAGGTGATTGGGTGATTGGG
>CAZPZP010000420.1:0-4450 GCA_964591025.1 uncultured Chthonomonadaceae bacterium | reverse complement strand
GATCACTCTCAATTTGGGATTTGCGTCCGCAGGACGCCTGTTTTTCAGGCGGGTACGTTCTTGTACCCGAACCCAATGACCTATTCCGTCTCGCGGAGGCGTTCCGCAAGGCGCGTAAAACGGCGTGTGGTTTTGTTGTTATTGACGGCGCGACCAATTGCCCGCTTGTCCCCAACGATAATACATAAGTCACGGGCGCGGGTCATTCCGGTATAGAGCAAATTCCGCTGAAGCATCATATACTGACTGGAATGACAGATCAAAACCACGGCGCGATACTCACTGCCTTGCGATTTGTGTACGCTAAGTGTATACGCCAGTTGCAATTGATCATAATCGGCAAAATCGTATTCGACCGTGATTTCGCCGAAGCGTACAAAGATCAGTTGATCGTCTGGCTTGATGTCCGCAATGACGCCGACATCGCCGTTATAAACATTTTTGTCATAATCGTTGACCAATTGAATAACGCGATCCCCGATGCGGAACCGCCGCGAACCACGCAGCAGTTCCGGTCTGCGCCCCGTCGGATCGGCGGGATTGAGGGCTTCCTGTAAAAGTTCGTTGAGATAGCCGACGCCAAGCGTGCCTTTGTGCATTGGTGAGAGAACCTGAATATCGTCGCCGCGATAACCGAGCATCGGCAGTGACTTGCGAACCAGCTTGACGACCTGCTCCGCGCCGTTGACCGCCGCGTTGTCTTCTTCGCTCAAGCCCTCTTCGACATTGACAAACAGGCAGTTCTTGTCGCCGCGCTCTTTCGGCGGAACGAGAACGGGGCTTTTGCCTTCGCGTATCCGGTGCGCGTTAGTGACAATGAGGCTCTCCTGTGCTTGCCGGAACACCTGCACCAATTTAATGGACGGCACAACGCCCGAAGCCAGCAAATCACCCAGCACATTGCCCGCCCCGACGGAAGGGAGTTGATCGCTGTCACCGACAAAAACGATCTGCGCGTGTTCGGGAATGGCTTTGAGGAGATTGTTTGCCAAAACTGCATCGAGCATCGAAACCTCATCGGCGATCAGCACATCACAGGGGTAGGGGTTTGTGTCGTTGAATTGGAAACTGCGGGTCGCCGGATCGAACTTGAGAAGGCGGTGGATCGTTTGGGCTTCCCGCCCTGTCACTTCGGCGAGACGTTTGGCGGCGCGTCCTGTGGGGGAAACGAGGACAACTTTTAATTTGCGGGCATCGAACGCTTTGGCGATCAAATCGGTGATGGTGGTCTTGCCGCAACCCGGTCCGCCTGTCAAAACGAAGACGCGATTTTCGAGGGCAAGCGCGACTGCCTCCCGCTGCTCTTCCGCGAGGATCATGCCGCTTTTTTCCTGCTGCTTATCAAGCCAAACCGTGATGCGTTCCCGACTGAGCGGCGAAGTTAATTCCATTGCGAGGCGGCGGCGGATTTGGGCGGCAAGTCCTACCTCGGTATAGTAGAGTGCGGGATGATAGAGCAGGCGCATTGCTCGATCTGCCATTTCGATGGTCGGGTCGTCTTCGCTGATGACCGATTCGGCGGCGATCATCTGCTCCAACACGGGCGGCAGGAGTTCCACGTCAACGCCCAAAATTTCGGCAGAGGAGGCGAGGAGTTTCGGTTCCGGCAAGTAGAGATGCCCGAAGTCGGTGGCTTCTGAGAGGGTATAGAGCAGTCCGGCTTCGAGGCGGCGTTCGCTGTCCAACGCGATTCCGAGCTGCTGGGCGATTTTGTCGGCGGTCTTGAACCCAATTCCGAAAATGTCCTGTGCCAAACGGTACGGGTTCTCTTCCACGACGGCAAGAGACTTGTCGCCATAAGTTTTATAGATTTTGACCGCAAAGGTTGCCGAAACGCCTTTGCCTTGCAAAAATAGCATGACGTTGCGGATTTCGCGCTGTTCGTGCCACGCCTTTTGGATCATAGCAACGCGCTTTTCACCAATGCCCTCGACACGAAGCAGTTTGCGCGGTTCGCTCTCGATGATGTCCAGCGTCTCTGTGCTGAACAGGGCGACCATGCGCTTCGCCATTACGGGACCAACGCCCTTGATCAAGCCGCTGCCGAGATACTTCTCTATGGCAAACGCTGTCGCCGGACGCGACACACTGTACTGCTCGACAACAAACTGCCGCCCGAACTCACGGTGCGCCGTCCATTGCCCTTCAAGCGAAAACTGTTCACCGACAACCGGATTGGAAAAACTCCCGACAATCGTGACAAGATCGCGTGCGTCTTCGATGGCAAGCCGCCCGACGGTATAGCCGTTTTCCTCATTATGGTAGGTCAAGCGTTCCAAAACGCCGAAAAGTGTGTCCATAGTTACGGCTCGATTTCCGTCCACACTTTGGCAGGAACAAACAAGGCAAGATGTCCCACATTGACGGTTGCGATCATAATTTGTGCATCGGTCAGACCGTTAGCAAACTGATATTCCAGCATCTGAGCGGCAATCAATACATCGCCATTGAGTTCTTTGGGATCGGCAGGCAAAATACCGCGATTGCGTGCTTGCGCCCACAGTTCTGCGGCGCGTTTGAGTGCGCTGTCAGTCAACGGCAGGTATCGATCAGGAATCACCTGATTGAACGTGTCCAATGACTCCAAACTGGGCGTGTTTCCAGCACGTATAAGTTCGCGGCGCAACTCGAAATCAGCAATCGCCGGAACAACAATTTTATGACCTGCACTGCCTAAATCTGCGACCCATTGCAGGGCGGCTTGTGTAATCTTTGGAACCTTTGCGTTTGTCACAATACTCAATGGTGTGGTATCGAGGAAGATGATTCTGTTCATGCTTCCTCAATATCGGGAAAGTGCAGTCGCTCTCCTGACTCACGACGCGGCGCATTCAAGTTTCGCATCAATTCGAGCATATCCGCTTCCGCTTCCGCCTCTTCTTCTGCGGTACGAGGCTTTTTTGCCTTGGCAAGCCATGCTTCCATAAGGGCAATGGAGGGAGCATTGAGTCGCTTTTGTTCCTCTGCATCAATTCTGCCTATGGGCAGAATTTGCGTTAGCAATTCGGCGGCATATTCCGTTGGGGGAACCCCGGCTTTTGTTGCTTCGGCACGCAGGCATCTCTCAACGGGGGGGGCAAGTTCAATCTCAAGAATCATGGGCATTTCCTCCAAATTTCGAGAAGGTTATCTTATCTATGATAGCACACTCCAAACTTCTCCTGCAAAAGCGGTTACTTGACGTTCGCCAAATCAGTTTGGACGCCGACCAGACACGCGGCAATTCGATCCGTGCGGACAGAACTGCGGAGACCAGCGCGGAACTTGGCGAACTCTGCCGAGAGACGTTCCAGTTCGCGGGCATATTCGGTACGCTGTGCCGCATTCAGGCGATTGAAGTAGACGGTATCCGCCCACTTTGTCGCCGACGAGCGGCTCCAGCGACAACGTGCCGCACTCGTCGGCGGGCAGATACTTCATGTAGGAGGTTTCCGCATCGAGAAAAAATTGCTTGAGCGCGTCGGCACTGCCCCGATTGCGCGAGAAATTGGCGACGGGTCTGAGTCATAGCGAGCATTCTCTCCCTGAAAGCGAACATATCGCACTATTCGCGCCGTTGAACTGGAACTCCCGCCTCTCCGAAAACAAGGAGGGTTTCCGCAGAGGCATATCGAACTCTACCCCGTCAAAACTTTCCGAGAGGAGCAATTACCATGCCCAAACTACCCGACTTGAACACACCTTATGCGCTGACGGAAGCACAAATCCACAGTTACCGCGAAAACGGACACATAATGTTACCGAATGTCTGTTTGCCGGACGAAATCACGGTCTATCGCGATGTACTGAACAACGCCGCATATAAGCAGAATACCGAGACGCGCCCGATGGAGGAACGCGATACGTATGGCAAAGCGTTTTTGCAGATTATGAACTTGTGGGTCAACGACGAGGCGGTTGCAAAGTACACGTTGGCGAAGCGGTTTGCCAAAATCGCGGCGGAGTTGATGGGTGTGTCCGGCGTGCGACTGTATCACGATCAGGCTTTGTACAAAGAGGCAAAAGGCGGGCATACGCCGTGGCATCAGGATCAGTATTATTGGCCCCTCGATACCAATAAAACCGTGACGCTCTGGATGCCGCTTGTGGATGTTCCCGTCGAAATGGGCGCATTGACCTTTGCCAGCAAATCGCATACCGAGGGCTTTTTAGGGAATCTTGCTATCTCGGACGACAGCCACAGCACTCTGAATGATATTGTTAAACAACGCGGATTCACCGTCACCAATCAGGCGATGAGGGCGGGCGACGCGACTTTCCATTCCGGCTGGACGCTCCATACCGCACCCGGAAATTCGAGCGACACGACCCGTGAAGTGATGACGATCATCTATTTTGCCGATGAGACCAATGTTCTTGCCGAACCCGACAACGAAAACCGCTGGAACGATCTCAAAAGTTGGCTGCCGGGCGTCAAGCCGGGCGAACCCGCCGCGAGCGAACTCAATCC
>CAZPZP010000419.1:0-4496 GCA_964591025.1 uncultured Chthonomonadaceae bacterium | reverse complement strand
AAAGGCGATAACGGAGTAGTATGCGTCCGTAGGACGTCTGTTTTTGAGGCGGGTACGTTCTTGTACCCGAACCCAATCACCTACCGACCCAATCACCCAATGACCCAATAACCCACCGACCTAACTACCCAATGCCCTATCGGGAAATCGGTCCCATATGATTATAGGTGTAGGTGAAGAATTGGGTCATAGTGGTCAGCATCCACGGTCCGAAGAGTGCCAAGGCGAGGATGACTGCCAGCAGTTTCGGGACAAAGGTCAAGGTGAACTCCTGAATTTGGGTCACGGCTTGGAACAGGCTGACCAGAACTCCTGCCACCAATCCGAATAGCAAGACTGGCATCGAGAGTTTGAGAGCGACAATCAGAGCGTATCGCCCAATTTCTAAAACATCGCGTTCCGTCACAAGGGCAGCTCTCTTTCTTGCTTCTCTAACGGAAGCCGCGTGCCAGCGAACCGATGAGCAGCGTCCATCCATTGGCAAGCACAAACAGCAGCAATTTCGCAGGGAGGCTGACCGTAGCAGGCGGCAGCATCATCATACCCATACTCATCAAGGTTGAGGCGACCACCATATCAATAATGAGAAACGGCAGATAGATATAAAATCCGATGATAAACGCTGTTTTCAGTTCCGAAGTGATAAACGCCGGAATCAAGGTTGTTAGGTTGACATCATCGGGTTTTTCTGGCTGCTTCGTCTTCGAGAGATTGATGAAAAACTGCAAATCGCTCGTATAGGTTTGGCGCATCATAAAGCCGCGCATCGGCTTTTCCGCCTCATCGAGTGCTTTTGTCAGCGAAATTTTGTTGTCGAAATACGGCTTCAGAGCATTCTCGTTGATCTGGTTGAATGTGGGCTGCATAATGAAAAACGTCAAAAACAGCGACAATCCGACCATCGCATGGTTCGGCGGAATCTGCGGCGTGCCGAGTGCCTGACGCAAAATCGAAAAGACAATCACAAGGCGCGTAAATGCCGTCGTCATGATGAGCAGGGACGGTGCGAGCGTCAGAATCGTCATCATGAGTAGGATTTGGAGGGTGACCGCCACATCCTGCGGCTTTTGCGCCGTGCCGATGCCGAGCGAAATTTTCGGTAGGGCGACAACGCCGCCGCTTTGCGCCCGCGCCTGTATCGCAGTGAACACGCCCGCAAACGCGATCAAGATCACAGCATTTCGGAGGGTTTTGCGATTACCGCGCATCATCGAACCTCATCCAATCGGGGTTTTCTTCGGCTTCCTGAACAGTGCGGAGACGGCGCAGACGCTTCTGCATCGCTTCGCCGGTCTCGCGCAGATCGTCCTCGATACTGCCGACCACCGCAGAACTCGGAAGGCTGTCATATTCGCTCAATCCGTCCATTTCTGCCGCCGCCGCGTTGAGCAGGGCGCGAAAATCTCCTCCGTCAATCTCCGTCTCTTGAAATTCGGTGAGCAGATTGACGTTCCCGCCGGAAGCACCCAGCAAGAGCAGTCGCCCGCGCACTTCGACGAGATGGATATTGACGCCGCCAATCGGAACCGATTCCACGACACGGATATTGCTGCCGCCTTTTTCACGGGCATTATTGAGCGAGAAACTGCCCAAAATAGCGGACAAAATGCCGCCTGATTTTGCGGGTTTGGCTTGCCCCTGAGCGAGTGCCTTCTTTTGGAGTCCGGCGGGGAGTCGTCCCGTTTTCTGCTGATAGCGTTGCAGGAGTTTCAAGGCTCCCATCGTCACCAGCAGCATCGGGATCAGAAAGAACATCATGCGCCCGGAATCGCCGATTGCCGCCGTCGGGCTATCGAGCGTATTGAAAGTGTTAGTCGCCGCAGTCGGCGTCACGATGTCTGGCTTGGTTTGTACCAGCGCGGGATTCGGCTTGGCTGCCACGGTTTGGACGACTGCCGTTTTAGGTATAGATTTGGTTTGGACTTGCGCGGCAGACTTTGTGGTCGGCTTCGCGGCAGGCAATCTCAGCGGCGTGGGCGCAGTATTGGTCGGTTTGCCCAAATCCAGCGACACGGGATGTATCGCGGCTTTATGCTTTACGTCGGGATGCTGCGCGAACGCACCGAGGCTGATTACCGACAGTGCCGCTGACAAGGTGAGTATGCGAGACGTGAGAGGCGTTTTCATCGGTTTAGCGGTTCCTTCCCAATCCGACGACGCGCTCTGCCGGACTGACAATTTCAGTGATACGGATACCGAAGTTGTCTTCGATAACCACGACTTCCCCTTTGGCGACAAGCCGCCCATTGACCAGCAAATCGACGGGTTCCCCCGCCACCCGATCCAACTCGACAATGGAACCGGAAGCCAAATCCAACACATCTTTGATCAGCATTCGGATACGCCCTAGCTCCACTGTGACTTCGAGCGGAATATCCATGATCAGATCAATCGGACGCGATCCAACCGCTTCAGCAACCCCGCCCCCGCCGAAACTGGGAAACGGCGACCCTCCCAAACCCATCTGCGGCATCTCCGAATCGGAGAAGCCCGTATTCCCCCCGCCACCACTGAGTCCGCTCATCATTTTTTCGATTTCATCCGAACTCAGTATATCGTCCGTGCCTGACGCCGCTTCGGGAGCGAGCAAACCCGCCAATTCCGGTGAGAGCAACAGGAACAGTTCCAATTCGGTCACGCCCGGAATGGAAAGAGTGATCAGGGCTTCGACGACATTCGGTTCCAACGCAAAAACAGGCGGCAGCGTGATGCTTCCCAGAGCAGTCGAATTGGTCTCAACGTCAACGGGTTCGCCGAAATGGTTACCCAACGCCGTCGCCAATCCGCGCAGAACGCCGGTCATGGCGTCGCCGAGAACTTCAACCTGCTCTTCGGTGAGAGCGTCCGAAGGAGCAGAATCCTCTTTGCCCTGTTGGATATCACTGAGGATCAGGGCAGCCGCTTCCGAGAAATACAGCAGACTCTCCACCGATTTCGGATAATTAAGGCTGAATGTTGTCTCCAAAACGACATCGATGCGCGATTGTAAACTGAGCATCGGCACGGTCTGTATATCCACGACAGTGAGGGAGATTTCGCGATTGAACTGCTCGGAAAACGCTACCGAAACGGCAGGCATCAACTGATTGAAGAAATCGCGTAGGATGAGATTATTCTGGAAGGTCATATCGGACATGGACGAAACTCCGAAGCGGGGCAGCTGCCCTCAGATTGCTATTCTTTGATGCCGACGAGCGGGGATCGCGTCTGCGGCTCGTTGTCGGGATTGATGCGGTTGATATGGATGGCGAGCTTTTTGCCCCGAATGCCGGGACGCCCAAAAAACTTGACGCTGCTGCCGATGAGAACTTCGATTTCCTCTTGCTGTGTACGCTCAAGGGTGACAACGTCGCCGATTTTGAGATTGATGATCTCTTCAACGGAGAGATCAGCGCGTCCAAGCCGTACGTTGAGTGCCAGATAGGTTTTCTCCAAACGCCGCGCCAAAACTGCCGCATATTTGCCTGTGTTTTTCTTGACGCTGCTGGAGAACCAACGCTGTGCGCTGAGTTTGCTAGTAATCGGCTTGAGGAGAAGATAAGGAATACAGACGCTCATTGCTCCGCGCAATTCGCCGACTTTGATCTCGAAGAGAATGGAAACGACAACATCGTTGGGCGGCACAATCTGCACGAATTGTCCTTGTGTCTCCATAATTTCACGCTTGGGCGTAAATTGCGCGATTCCTTCCCAAGCCGAGTGAAAATCTTTCAAGCCGCGTTCGATAATGCCTTCAATGAGAACTCTTTCGATGTCGGTCAGCGAGAAGTTTTTCTTTGTTTCGACACTTCCGGGTCCGCCCAAGAGTCTGTCGAGCATGGAGAACAAAATGCTGAATTCGACCTCCATAATCGCCTGACCGGTGAGCGGCAACATACTGAACACATTGATAATGCTGTTGGTCAGCGATCTCATATACTCGTCGTAGGGAATCTGTTCGACGGAAACGAGATCGACATGGACGGGAACGCGCAGATAAGCGGAGAGGGAACCCGCAAAGAGCCGCGCAAATGTCTCATGGATCATCTGGAGGGTGCGGAGTTGGTCCTTGGCGAACTTATCGGGGCGTCGGAAATCGTAGAGCTCGTAGGCGGTCATAGATTTCGCTTCGCGCCGCGCTGGAACAGTGCCGCCCATTGACATGGAAGCAGACGCATCGGACGTGCCGCCGCCCATATCACTCATGCCGGTGAGACTGGATAAAAGAGCTTCGATTTCTGCCTGTGAGAGTATATCTGACAACGCCGTTCCTCTTGGGGTTAGGGTTGGGAATTGAAGGGAGCAAAATAGGAGGGGCGCGGTTGGAGGTGAGCCGACCTGCGCCGCAAAATGCTGCATACCTTCCCGATTCATTATCGGCAAGAAATGGCTGCGACTTGAGACCGTTTTTATGCCAGTTTCTAAAATTCTTCTGTTCGGGAGGGGATTGGGTGATTAGGTCATTGGGTTCGGGTAGAGATCACGTACCCGCCTGAAAAACAGACGTCCTACGGACG